>JACREV010000198.1 GCA_016218095.1 Deltaproteobacteria bacterium
CAACTGGACCGCGGCGTTCAAATAGGAGAACTGGTTAGGGCGAAATACCGCCTTGCGAAGGCCATCACCGCGAAAATTACAAGGTGCAGGGAGGAAGCGAAGGATAAGGGCTTTCAGGCCTGCCTTTTCAAAAACAGTAAAAGCGTTGAGACGAGTTTTGACTATTCATTCGATTTCCAGGAGAGTCTGTATCAGTCCAATAGTTACTACTCGGGCGACTATGTGTTCAAGAAGCACTACTTCGGCACTTACAGAGTAGGAGATTTAAAGAACAAGGGCGAGGAGTTTGAATGCGCTCAAGCAATTGACATGCAGGAAAAAGTAAAGTATTGGGTTCGCAATGTTGACAGCAAGCCTGAGCAGTCTTTCAAACTGCCCCTTGCGCAAGGATGGTTTTATCCTGATTTCGTTGCTCTACTGAATGACGGGCGAATCTTTGTAATTGAGTACAAAGGCGCGCACCTGATTCATGATCCGCAAACGGAGCAAAAAAACAGCGTCGGACAGCTCTGGGAGGAAAAAAGCAAGGGGAAGGCTTTGTTTCTGCTCACCGAAAAGGAAAAAAAAGGTCTTGGCGTTTTTGACCAGATTAAAAGAAAGATCGGCTGACAACCCCGCGGCGGTAATTAACCCTGAGATGCGCTTCAATTGGAAAAAGGGATTTGTCGTAATTGCCGGGCTTGTACCCGTTGCCGCCTTTTTCGCGGTTTTTTTCCTCTACGCCGTAAACGTCCCCTTTAACGACGACTTCGACGCGGTCCTCGGTTTTCTCCTCAAGTACCTCTCTTACGATAACCTCCCGGACAAGCTCTCGCTCCTGTCAAGCCAGCACAACGAGCACAGGATAGCCTCTGTGAGGTTCGCGACGCTTGCGCTATACAAGGCGACGGGCGCGGTGGATTTCCGCGTCCTCATGCTCGCGGGGATCCTAGCCATACCGGCTATAGCGTTCTTGCTTTACAGGGCGTCAAAGGGGGGATTCAAAGGCGCGGTCTTCCTCCCCGCCCTATTCATCATCTTCCAGCCGCAGTATTACGAATCCATCTTCTGCGCCATGGCGGCGCTGTCGAACTTCCACGTCATCCTCTTCGCCCTCGCGTCCTTCTATTTTCTCTCGAAAGAAGGCGCGCTTTTTTTCTCGCTCGCCATCGCGTGCGCGGTCGTAGCCTCATACACGCAGGGGAACGGCATATTCCTCTTCCCGACAGGGGCCGCGCTGCTTTTGCTCTCGAAGCGTTACAGGGCGGCCGTTATCTGGGTGGCCATCGGCGCGGCTGTGATCGCATTGTACTTCCACGGATACTCGAGGCCCGCCGGGCACCCCGAGGTCGCGTCTATCATTTTGCACGACCCTCTCGCCGTCATTAAATATTTTCTGGCCTTTCTCGGCGCTCCCGTCTACTTCTATTACGCCGCCGGGGCCGCGTCTTTGCTTGTATTCCTCCTGCTCGTATTCAGGGGTTATTACCGGAGGAACCCGGTCATCTTCTTTTTTCTCGTATTCCTCTTTCTTACCGCCCTTGCGGCGTCCGCCGCGCGCGCCGGGTTCGGCGTCGAGCAGTCCTTCGCGCTCCGCTACAGGATCGTATCCGTCCTCATATTCGCCTCGCTCTACATTGGAGGCATTGAGACGCTCGGCAAAGACAGGGCGCGGAGGTTGTTGCCGGCCTTTCTCATCCTCACGGCGGCCTTCAATATTTTTTCATATCTCGACATGATGAAGGGCATAAGGATGGAGGCGCGGGAGCTGTCTTTGAGCGTCGTTAAATGGAAGGGCTCGGGCTCCGGGCTCTTCTACAGGGACGGGGCAACGGCAGGTTCCATGGCAGACGAGGCGATAAAAAAAGGGATATACTCGCCTGACCTGCTCCCCAGGCACATCCTGTCATCTCCCATCGAGGCCGCCCTTCCGAAAGAGTACGGCGAGATAAAGAGCTCTATAGACCTCGCCGAAGACGACCTCCCCGGCTATCTCTTCACCGGATGGGCGGCGGCAGACACCGCCGGGAAAGGCGGGAGGGCGCTCTATCTCGTCCTGAAATCGGACAGTAAGACCCTCGTCTTCGACTCCATCCGGAGGACCGGCCCGGCAAGGGAGGGTATACTCTCAGAGACGGGCTTCCTCTCCTATATACCTAAACACGAAGTCCCCGAAGGCGAGTACTCGGTCTGGCTCTATATCAGGGAGGGCGGCGACAGCGCGTTCAAACCCACGGGCCTTAAGGTCTCCGCCCGCCTGATCGACCCGAGCTTTGCCCCTTGACAGAGCGGCTCCCAACTGGGATAATGTTCGCGCGTCATTTTTTTGTAACTTTGCTAAAAATAAGGCAAATTTAGCGTTTTTCGGCTCGACGACGCGCCCTAAGCCATCCCATGATACAGCTATTCCACATCACAAAGAGCTTCGAGGGCGCTTCAGCCCTCACGGACATCTCCCTTAAGATCGACAAGGGGGAGTTCCTCTTCATAACGGGCCCGTCCGGCGCCGGAAAATCGACCCTCCTTAACATCATCTTCGGCTCCGAGCCGCCGACAGAGGGGCAGATAATCCTCGACGGCAGGAACTACTTCAAGATCCCGAGGAGCGAGGTCGCGAACTTGAGGCGGCGCATCGGGTTCGTCTTCCAGGACTTCAAGCTCCTGCAGACGAGGACCGTATTCGATAACGTCGCCCTCTCCCTTAAGGTCATGGGTGTCGGCCCGCGCGAGGTGCGGAACCGGGTCTTAAGGATGCTCTCGTTCGTAAAGCTCCAGCACAGGGCGAACTTCAAGGCGATGAGCCTCTCCGGCGGGGAACAGCAGAGGGTCGCGATAGCGCGCGCCCTCGTAAAGGACCCGGCGATAATACTGGCGGATGAGCCCACCGGAAACCTCGACCCGGCGCTCTCTATCGAGACGCTCGAATTGTTCAAAGAGGTGAACAGCAGGGGCACGACGGTCGTCGTCGCCTCGCACGACAAGAACCTCATCGAGAGGTTCGGCAGACGCATCATACGCCTTGAGAACGGGAGGCTCGCTTCCGATGGCCGGTAACCTGAAGGGCGCGAACCTCTTCTACATCTTCTCCGACGCGATCCGCTCCATCAGGGAGAACCTCGCTACTACCGTCCTTACGGCTGTGACCCTCGGCTTTTCCCTATCCATCTTCGCTGTCTTCGTATTCGTCTTTTTCAACTTGAGGTCCGTCATAAACAGCTGGGGGGACAGGACTCAGATAGTAGCGTACGTGAAGGACTCATCTGACGCCGCCGCGATGCGGGACGCGATCATGCGCGTACCCGGCGTAAGCTCGGCCGAGTTCGTCTCGAAGGAGAAGGCCTTATCAGAGCTTAAGGCCGAGCTTAAAGGCCACGAGGCGATACTCGAAGGGGTGGACGAAAACCCGCTACCGGCGACTTTCGAGATAAGGGTCGCAGGCTCGTACAGGGACCCTGCGGAGCTTACAGCCGTCGCCGAAAGGCTCAAGGCCATACCCTGGGTCGAGGACGTCCAGTACAGCAGGGAGTGGGTCGAAAAACTCTCCGCCTTTTTCAGGTTCGTCGAGCTCGCGGCAGCCTTCATAGGCGTATTCCTCGCCGGGGCGACCATATTCATAATCTCGAATACCATACGCCTTACCGTCTACGCCCGCCGTGAGGAGATAGAGATAATGACCCTCGTCGGCGCCTCTGATTCCTTCATAAGGGTGCCGTTCTTCATAGAGGGCGTGCTACAGGGGCTCATAGGCGGCATTTTTGCCCTGCTGATACTCGCCGGAGGCAGGCTGTTGCTTCTATCCAAAATACCCCCGTACTTCAGCTTCGTTGTCTCTTCCCCGGTCCCGGTCCCGCTCCTCGCCTTGATACTCATAACTACGGGCGTCGTCATGGGGGTCGCCGGGTGCCTCATCTCCATGGGGAGGTTCCTGAAGGTATGAG
>JACREV010000200.1 GCA_016218095.1 Deltaproteobacteria bacterium
ACGAGACCGTTCCGCACATGGTGCGAGATGTACCGCCTGCACTCCTTCGGTATCTCGCACGACCTCTGGATCGCGAGCTCTTCGTCTATGAGTTTTGCTCCCATGGTGAGTCCTCCGTTAGATGATCTCAAGCTCCGCCTGCAAAGCTCCCGCGGCCTTTATGGCCTGGAGTATCGCGACGAGGTCCCGCGGGGTCACTCCCACGAGGTTAAGGGCCCTTACTACCTCCCCGAGAGTAACGCTTTCGGGGAGCACGATAAGCCTCGACCTCTCCTCCTGTACGGTAGTCTCCTCAACGGGCTGGACGACCGTCTCTCCCTTGGAGAAGGGGCCGGGCTGGGAGATGTAGTACTGGGTCTTCACCTCTATGCTTATGTCGCCGTGGGAGATGGCTACACTCGAAATGCTTACGTTCTCGCCCATGACGACGGTCCCGGTCCTCTCGTTCACAACGACCTTCGTGACCGCGTCTGTTTTTATCTCAAGCAGCTCTATCGTCGATATCAGCTCTATGATGCCTGTCGCCCCTGGAAGCTCGGCCACCCTCACCTTTCCGGCGTCAAGGGCTGAAGCCGCGACATACCCGAGCCCCTTGTTTATCGTCTCGACCATGCGCGCGGCGGTCGTGAAATCAGGATTCCTCAAGGAAAACACAAGACCGTTCTGGGCGTTCAGCGCGAAGGGGACCTCGCGTTCGAGTATAGACCCGTTCGGGATCTTTCCGGCTGTCTGGTGGTTTTTCGTTACGTTCGCGCTCTTGCCGGCGGTGAACCCGGCGAGCGCGATCGCCCCTTGCGCCATGGCGTAGACCGCGCCGTCCGGGGCGCGCAGAGGCGTTGAGATCAGAGTGCCTCCCTGGAGGCTCGTTGCGTCGCCTATGGACGACACCAGCACGTCTATCTTCGACCCGGGCTTTACGAAGGGCGGTATCTCGGCGGTTACGAGGACGGAGGCGGTGTTCTTGACCTTGATGTTCTTGGGGTCTATCTTCATCCCCATCCTGTTCAGCATATTCGATATCGACTGGTTGGTGGCGCTGCTGGACTTGTCCCCTGTGCCGTTAAGGCCGACGACGAGGCCGTAGCCGACGAGCTGGTTGGATCTCACGCCCTCGACAAAGGCTATGTCCTTTATGCGCGCGGCCTCAGAGGTACCGCTTAAGAGCAGGAACATTAAAGCGATAACGAATGCAGCCACGGGCCATTGAAAAAGAGTATCTGTGAAAACCCCTTTGTACAAAGAAGTATCTCCCACACCCACTCTGAAGAGTTTTAGTTCCCGAAGTTCTCCCCCCTTGTCTTTCTGGGGGAGAACTCCGGGAAGAACTGAAAATTTTTGGAGAGAGTCTGAGAGAACCTTTTTATAAAAAGGTTCTCTCAGGAACTTTTTCAAGGTCTTTTTAGAACGGCCAGACATTGTCAAGTACCCTCCCGAGCCAGCCCTGGCCCTGTTCGTCTGCGAGCACGCCCTTGCCGGAGTACTCTATGCGCGAGTCGGACAACTGGCTCGACGAGACGATATTCGCTTCCGTTATGTCCTCGGGCCTCGCGATGCCGCTCAAGATTATGTACTGGAGCTCGTTATTGACGACCGTGTCCTTCTTGCCTTCAAGGACGAGGTTGCCGTTCGGGAGGACCTTTATGACCCTCGCGGTGATCGTGGCGCTCAATTCGCCGGTCCTTTTTGTGGTGCCGGAGCCGTCGAAGTTCGAGTCATAGGTCGAGGAGACCTCGGGGCTGAAGGGCGTGCCCTGGTTGAGGAAGTTCCTCATCCCGAGGTTCGAAGGCAGGCCGAAGAGGTTCGCCAATGCTATGTCCTTTGACGACGACCTCGAAGTCGACGTCGTCGCCTCCTTTATGGCGCTCGTCTTTTCGGATATCTCTATCGTTATGATGTCGCCGACGTTACGGGCCCGGAGGTCCTGGAAGAGCGTGTTCCTCGACGTCTCGCCGGGCCACAGAGACCCGGGTGTCGTAGGCGCGGCGGACCCCTGGACAGGGATATTTGATATGTCTATCTTCTTTGGCTCAGGCGTGGCGCAACCGGCGAAGATAGCCACGGCGCCGAGCATAACAAGTATCTTTAATGGTTTTCTCATCACGGAAACTCCGTCTTAGAATTGCACGAGCAGTTCACCGGGGCCCGTCACAACCCCGCTTATTTCTCTCCCCGACAGGGCGCGCGCGGCTATCACGCCGCCCTTGCCGCCGTCCTCCGAGGCTACTGCCGCGGTCTTTAACCTGATGGACTTGGACTCAAGCCAGACTGTTACCCTCTCGCCCTTCCTGATTATGGATTCGGGCTTGAGGTAATCCCTTTTTATAACGGAGCCCGCCGGGACCGGCCTCTTTACCACCATGCCTTGAAGCTCGTCAATCGAGGCGACGGCGTCAGGCGCGTCCTTGACCTCGACGGATACGAGCCTCACGTCGTTCATCGAGATCTTCGACTTCATCTTGAGCGCGCGCAAGGCCACGAGCGCGTCCCTGTAGACCCGTATTCTCGCCGAACCCCAGAGGGTCCGCGTCTCTTTGCCGTTCTGCTTGAGAACGACAAGAAACGCCACCTTGCCGATCGCCTTCGGGTTTGAGAGCCTTACCTCGATTGAGTCGAACTTCTCCCTTTCAATGCCAGGCACTTCAATTTCCTCGACCTCGACCTTTGCGCCACTCCAGGGAGAGGCCTTCAAGAGCGCGGCCATTATCTCGTAGTCCGCGCCAAGCCCGTAGGAGAGCGCCGGGAGCGCAAGGACAAGGAGCGTTATCAGGAGGGCCTTCTTCACCCGTTACCTCTTCATCGAGTTTGCGGTCTGGAGCATCTCGTCCGTCGTCTGTATCGACTTGGAGTTTATCTCGTAGGCCCTCTGCGCCGCTATCATCGCGACCATCTCCTCAACGACGCTCACGTTCGACATCTCGAGGAAACCCTGCGCGAGAGTGCCGAAGCCGTCTGAGCCGGGGGTCGAGGTTATGGCGTCGCCTGAGGCGGACGTCGGGAGGTAGAGGTTCTTTCCGACTGACTGGAGGCCCGAGGGGTTTATGAACCTCGCAAGCTCGATCGTCCCCACCTGAGAGGCGTTCGAGGACCCCGGCTGCGTGACCGAGACTATGCCGTCGGCGCTTATCGTTACGGTGAGGGTGTCGGAGGGTATCGTTATCTGGGGCTCCAGGAGGTAGCCGTCGGAGGTGACGAGGCGGCCTTCGCTGTCGACCTTCAATTCCCCGTTCCTCGTGTAGGCCGTCGTGCCGTCGGGCTTGGCTATCTGGAAGAAGCCGTCGCCCTCTATGGCCATGTCGAGCGAGTTCTGCGTCTCCTTGAAGTTGCCCTGGTTGAAGACCTTCTCGACCGAGACGGTCCGGACACCCTGGCCTATCTGTATGCCGGTCGGCACCATCGTGGACGGGGATGACGAGGCGCCCGCTGATTTCAACTCCTGATAGAGGAGGTCCTGGTAGTCGGCCCTGCTCTTCTTGAAGCCCGTGGTGTTGACGTTCGCGAGGTTGTTTGCGATAACGTCTATGTTTAACTGCTGGGCCTCCATGCCCGTCGATGCCGTCCACAATGCCCTTATCATGTAATATTCCTCCTTGGATTAAGGCCTAGACCCTTCCGACCTCGTCTATCGCCTTCTTCGTCATGTCGTCTATCGCCTGTATCATCTTCGTATGGGTCTCAAAGGACCTCATCGCCTCTATCATCGTGGTCATGGCGCGTACGGCGTTGACGTTCGAGGTCTCGACGTACCCCTGGTCGATCGCAGTGTCCCTGGATACCGCCGTCTCCTTCGCCCCCTCGACCGGCATGAAGAAGTTACCCTCGCGCTTAAGGTCCATGAGGTTCGTGAACGAGACGACCCTGAGCCTGTCAACGATCGCGCCTTTTTCGCGGATATTGCCCTCCGCGTCAATCGCGACCTCCGGAGAAGTCAACTTTATGACGCCCTTCTCGCCTGTAACCGGGAAACCTTCGCGGGACATGAGGGTGCCGTCAGTCGCGAGCGTGAACGAACCGTCCCTCGTGTAACGGAGGCCGTTTCTGGTGTTCAGTACAAAGAACCCCTCCCCCTTTATGGCGAGGTCGAGCATCCTGCCGGTCTTCTCGGAGGGCCCCTGCGACATGTCCGTAACTACCTTATCCATCGAGGCAAAATCCCTTATCCCGTAGGCGTCGGGCATCGCGTCCTCGAAGAGGGGCTTCTGCTTTTTGAACCCCGCGGTGTTCACGTTCGCGAGGTTGTCTGTCAGCACCTCGAGCCTCTTTTCCTGGATGACAGCGCCTGAGAGCGCGACGAATATCGACCTGTCCATCTGTTGCCTCCTTGGGATACGCCAGAGTAATAATGCAACATATGTGCCAAAAACTCTGGCGCGTTTATGCCGCATTTTCCCAGTGATTTTCGAAAAGAGGCTTTTTCAAAAGGGAATAAAATGCCGGGTGAGACCTTTTTGCCGTATGGATTGACTGCCCTGAAAAGAGGTGCCCCCCTCGTCCCGGTGTGGGAGAGGGGGGATTTGGCGGGGTATTACGGAGTCTTTATAAACCGGGGCGCTCCCCGGGTCGTTACCTGTAGTTATTGAGGGAGGAGATGAGGTCTACTTCGCCGTTCAAGAGCCCGAGGCTCCTTACTACCTCGTCGGCCGGGGTCCCTGATTTAAGCATCCGCACGGCCTTTGAGTACATGTCCTCGTTCCTCTCGCTCACATAGAGGGCCTCGAGCTTCTTTGCCGAGTCCTCCGCCTGCTTGACTGCCGCGTCAAGCCGCCTTGTACGCTCGTCCATGGTATTTTCGTGCCTCTCGAATACGGCCTTTTTTCTTTCAAGCTCGGACGAGAGCCTCTTTATGCCGGTGATCTCGCTCTCCAGTTCCTTTATATGGTCCCTGGAGGGCGCGGACTCCGGGCCCGGCCTCTGCTGAGTCTTCTTGCCTGCGATGATATAGAGGATTCCGCCCATGAGGGCGAGGTCGACAGCCGAAAGTACGATAACCCATAGCTCCATCGAATGACCACCTTCAGAAAGACTCGTAAAGGGTTGCCGGAACGCGATGAAGATGATTATTGCAAATAGCGTGCCCGGAAAGGGCACGCGAAGGGTTTATTTTACGGGATTGGCGATTAAACCTTCCAAGTGCCTAATAAAGCTCGATTCCCTGGCTGAAGATCACCTGGATCTTTTCGGTGAGGTCCTTCATCTCATCCTGGTCAAGGCCCAGCGCCTCAGGGAGATTGCCGAAATCCACGCCGTCTCCGCCGGGTTTTCTCCATCCCATGCCAAACTTTTGGCACATCCTGTCCGCGAGAGTTATTATGGTGACGAGGTTATAGAGGTACTTCTCCTTATTTATCTCCTCCTGATCGTCGAAGTTCAAAAGGAGCTTTTCAAGCGTTTCCGGAAACCCCCACCTCTTGACCACCTCCGCGCCGAGCTTCCTCTGCGAAAATTCGAAGACCTCGGCCTCCGCCACGTGGAACGGGACGGAGTCGTTGTATACGCGCTCCATAACGCGCGCGAACTCCTCGGGGAATTCGTTGTTGAGGACGACCTTGCCGATATCGTGGAGGAGCCCGCCTATGAACGCGTCCTCGGGGTCTGAAAGGCGCGTCTGCCTGGCGATGAGGTTCGCCGCGAGCGCCGAGCCTATTATCTGCTCCCAGAGGAGCTTCTCGGTGAGGCCGAACCTCTTGTAGACGTTCTTCATCGAGGTGGCGACGACTATCGACCTTACCGCGTTAAGCCCGAGCCGGAGGATCGCCTGCGTCAGGTTCTGTATGTTCCTGTAACTCCCGTAAAAGGCGGAGTTCGCGACCTTGAGCATCTTCGTCGTCAGCCCCGGGTCGCCCCCTATGAGCCTCTTTATCTTCTCTATGGAGACGTCCGGGTCCGCCATGAGCGAGAGGACCTTTTGCGTCGTGACCGGAAGGACCGGCAGCTCGGACGCCTTGAGGGCGACTTCAGTTATCTTTTCCTTTTGCGCGGTGTTCATCTTGCTCTCCTGGTTTTGGCCTCCTCAGGCCTGGCCGCTCGCCTTTTTGAAGAGCGGGAACGGCTTCACTTCCGCCTTCCTGCCGCCGCCGGCGGACTTCGTCTCAGGGCGGCGCTCGGAGGCGTGCTCTACCTTGAAGTTCGCGACAAGGCTCTTAAGCTCCGTGGCGAGCCTCGCCATTTCGTTCGTCGCCCTCGAGACCTCGCCTATGGCCGCTACGTTTGTCTTTGCGACCTCGGCTGTGGAGTCCATGTTCTGGGTTATCTCGTCGGTCGTCGCGCTCTGCTCCTCGGCGGAGGTGGCGATGTGGCTTATCATGTCGGTTACATTCTCAACACCCGTGACTATCTTCTTCAGGGCGTCCCCTGCCTCGTTGGCCAGTCTTACGCCGTTTTCGACCTTCCTGGTGCCCTCGTCCATGGCTGAAACCGCCGTGCCCGTCTCGGCCTGTATGGTATTTATCATCCCGCTTATTTCTTTCGTCGCCTTGGTGGTCCTCTCGGCGAGCTTCCTCACCTCGTCGGCGACGACGGCGAATCCCCTGCCCTGGTCGCCGGCCCTGGCCGCCTCTATTGCGGCGTTAAGCGCAAGGAGGTTCGTCTGGTCCGCGATGTCGTTTATGACCGAGACGATGGTCCCTATCTCCTCGGAGGACTTGCCGAGCTTCTTTATCGTCTCCGCCGTGACCGAGGTAGATTCGGCCATCTCCTGCATGGCGGATATGGCCTCGGATACTACGTCCCCGCCCTTGACCGCGATGCTTTGCGCGTTCTTTGCGGATTCCGATACCTGGTTCGAGTTCTTGGCGACCTCTATGACCGTCGCGTTCATCTCCTCCATTGAGGTTGCCGCCTGGACCGTCTGGCCCGACTGCCTGTTCGCGCCCTCTTCTATCTGGGTCGCCGAAGAGGAGAGCTGTTCGGCGGCGGAGGCGAGGAGGTTGGATGAGTCGGCTATCCTGCCTATGACCCCGGACATCTGAACGGCCATCGCGTCGACGCTGTCGCCGAGGCTCGTAACTTCGTCCTTGAGCTCTCTGCCGAGGAACCTGACCTTTATATCGGCCCTCTTCGAAAGGTCGCCGTGCGAGAAGCCCTCGACGGTCTCCTTGACCTTTATTATGGGTTTTATGATATGGGTGTTGGTCGACCACATGAAAAATACCGAGAGGCCGGCCGAGAGGAATACCGCGACGGCCATTAAGACGATCCCTTTCATCGCCGAGGCCCTGGCGCTTGCGGCTATCTCCTTCGTAAGGTCGTCGGCGGCGGCCACGATCTCCGGCGTGTGCTTGTTGGAAAGCTCGTTCACGTTGGCGGCGAAGACTTCCTTGTCCTTCATGCCGGTCGCCACCAGCTCCTTCCTCTTGGCCCAGAGCTCCTCGGCCTCGCTGAACTTGCGGATGAGCTCGGGGTTGTGCACGGGCTTAAGACCCAGCTCG
>JACREV010000199.1 GCA_016218095.1 Deltaproteobacteria bacterium
CCATTTTACGGTGAAGTCGTTCAGGTACTTACCCGCGGTCCCGAAGTACGCGGAGTTCTCCCTGAAGGCTACGCCGTCGTAGACATGGGTCGCCGCGCCGAGGAACTTCGTCACCCTCCCCTTGAAGAGGTAGTCGAGCGCCATGTCAGAGCCCATTACGAAGTTGCCCTTGGTGTCCGGGGTGAAGTCGATGAAGAGCCTCGCGCCGGTGTTCGTCGAGAGGAACCCCTTGACCTTCTGGTAATGTCCGTCGAGCGGCTCCATCGCGCCCGCGACCTGGTTGTTGGCGTAAAGGGAGTTCTGGGAGTTCCAGAAGAAGAAGGCGAAGAGTGTCGTCGTGATGACCGCTCTCCACCTGTTGTCCCGGTACTTGGGCCAAAGGAGCATCCCCGCGGCCATGACGAGCATCGCGTTCGGGAAGTACTGGTACCTCGATTGCGTTGGGACGTAGGCGAAATCGTTCGTAACGAGCCTGCCTATGGAGATTATGAATATGTACGATATGGCGACCGCCAGCAGCGTAAAGAATACGTACCTGTGCGTCCTCGCTATCCTCGAAAGGGACGTCAGGAAGAGCGCAAGGGCGAGCTTCACGATGACCGCCGCGTCATTGTAGAATACCTCAGGGAGCTTCACATAGACGATGTCCTTTATCTGGACGTACGGGGAGACCCCTATGTTCTTGACGAAGAGCGATTCCCAGACGTTCACGGCCATGACCTTCAGGGTGTTCAAGACCATCGTCGAGGTCGCCATTATGCCGAGGCTCATCTTGTGCCTCGGCTGCGTGACCGAGAACCCCCACGCCGTCAGCCCCAGGTAAAATATGTACGTCCCGAGCACGAGGACGGCGATTATCGCGAGGTTCCTCCTGGGCAGCCGCTTTTCCCTTCCGGCGTAGAGCCCGGCGGCGATGAAGAGGACGGCGGCAGGGGCGAGGAACGCAGGCTCGTACAAGAGGACGGATATGAGCGCGAAGAGGACGGCGGCGAGCATATACGCGGTCCGCTCGGTCTCGACATACCTGTAGATGAGGAATATGGTCGAGAGCGCGAGCATGGTGCCGAGGATTATGTAGATGTGATAGGTCCAGGCTATGGTGTCGAACTGGCTCGGGAGCGTTATAAAGAGGAGCCCGAAGATGAAGGGGAACTGCGTGTCTTTCAGGAACGACTTCAAGACCAGGAATACCAGGAAGGCGGCCGAGACATGGAGCGCTATGTTGAGTATATGGTAGAGGACGATGTTGTTGCCGAAGGCGAGGTATCTGACGAATATGAGGAGGTGCGCGAGCGGCTGGAACCTTATGTGGCCGAACATCTCGAAGAACGATATGTCCTTCAAGGCCTTGAGCGAAAACCCGTCTATGGAGTTGAAGAGCATGAGGATGAGCCAGTCGTCCCCTCTGAAGATAGACTGCGCCGTCGGATAGAAGACCGAGGCGGCCGCGGCCCCGTAGACGAGGGCTATGGCGAGGTATTTCCGGGTATCGGTCTTGAAGACCCCCCTCCCGAGGAGCGAATACAACCCGTGCGAGATGACGAGTATTACTACGAGGAGCGCCCACTGGAGCGGGTTTATGGAGGCGTAGCTGCTTAGAGCGGTGTAGGCCAGGAACGCGGCTATAAGGGTGCAGATGAGGTATATACCGTGTTTTCTCATGGCTCCTTCTCCGGACAGGGGTATCCGTCCTTGAGGGCCATTTTACTTGCACGAAGATTAAGGGTTTATTAAGGGTCAGCGGATCTACAGGAGGAAAGAGCCGACTGGCAGGGCTGTCGTCTCTTACGAACCGTCGAAGTCTCCCCTTGAGGCGGTGCGAGGCGGGTCAGCGCCCGCTCAAGGCGCCCGGGCCCTTTAGTCCGAGCCTCTTCCTTAAAGACCCGGAGACCGCGAGCATGTACCAGCGCATGTACTTCGGGAGCCACTTCTTGAGCAGGAACCTCGACTCGCCGGCGGTCCTGTCCCGCCAGACCGACGGGACCTCGCCTATCCTATATCCTTTGAGGAAGGCCTTTACGACTATCTCCATCCCTATCTCGAAGCCGCCTTTGCTCTCAATCCTTATGTCGCTCAAGACCTTCTTCGTGTACATCTTGTAGCTGTTCGTTATGTCGCGGGTGGGGATACCCGCGATATGATGGAGCGAGACCCCGGCGAGCCTCGATAAGGTCTTCTTCAGGAGCGGCCCGCCTATCTGGGCGCCGCCCTTCATGTACCTCGACCCGCAGACTATGTCGTACCCCCCGTTTATCTTCCTGAACATGGCATCGACCGTGACAAGATCATCGGAGAGATCGGCCATCATGACGAGGACGACAGACCCTCTTACCTCTTCGAAGCCGGTCTTTATGGCGTTCAGGACCCCCTTGCCGTACTTATTTTTAAGGAGCGCGACGCCGGACCAGCCCCCGTCTTTCATGAGCTTCCGGACGACCGGGAGGGTGTTGTCCGCCTCGAAGTCGTAGACGACCGTTATGCGGTGGTCCGTCTTGATGTGCGCGCGTATCGCCTCGAAGGTCCTGCCGATGTTCTCGCCTTCGTTGTAGACGGGTATGACTATGTCGAGTGTGCGGTGCATGTCAGATCCCGTTTACCTCTATCTGCTTCCGTATCCAGGGGATGATCTCGTCGAGCGCCTCATCAAGCGGGGTCCCTGCCTCGAACCCGAGGACCCTTTTAGCCTTCGCCACATCAGGGACCCGCTTCTGGACGTCGTACATGAAGGGCTTGTCCGATATATACCTGAAGGGTCTGCCGGGGTTTACCTTCCTCCATATCGCCTCGGCGAGCTCCAAGACCGTCGTCGATACGGCGGTTGATAAGTTGAAGTCGTCGTTCAGAGCCGCTTCGCTCTCCATCGCGAGCCTTACGCCGCGGGCGAGGTCGCCTCCGTAGGTGTAGTGCCTGACCTGGGAGCCGTCGCCGAGTATGCGGAGCGGGTCCTGGCCCTTGAGCGCCTTCTGCGCGAGGTCCGGGACCACGTGGCTCATCGCGAGCTTGACGTTCCCCGAGAGGACTTCCTTATCAGACAACGCCCTCTTCTCCCCTGTCCCTATGCAGTTGAAAGGGCGCAGTATCGTGTACGGGAGCCCGTACTGCTCGAGCGCCCCTTTTGCGAAGTACTCGCAGGAGAGCTTCTGGAAGCCGTATGTGGAGAAGGGCGGCGGGCACTTGAACTGCTCTCCCTCGGGCGTCGGGAAGAGGCCCGTGTTCTCGAAGACCATCGAGGAGGAGAGGACCGTTATCCTCTTGAGCTTTTTATTCTTGAACGCCCATATCGCGGCGTCGAAGGTCGAGGCGATTATGCGTTCGTTTTCGGCGAGGAGGTCGTAGGCAAACTCGTGGAAGTAGGAGATGCCCCCTATCATCGCCGCGCCCGCGACTATCTGGTCGGAGTCCGAGGCGAGCTCCTTAAGGAGCCCGGCGTCCTTGGCGTCCCCTTCGACGAAGGTGTACGACGGGTGGCTGTCGTAGCTCTTCTCGACCTTCCCGTACTTGGAATAATTGTCGATGCCCACGACCTCGTGGCCGCGGCTCAAGAGCTCCTCGACGAGGTATCCGGCGATAAACCCCGCCGAGCCGGTGACGAGCGTTTTCATTATGAGGCCGTCCCCCGCGTTTTTCCGAATAGGTCCCAGATGTCCACGACCGTCTTTCCCTTGAGGTCCAACGAGGCGTACTCTTTATGGGGCGCGCCGATGAAGATCACGTCGGACGCATCGATGAGCTCCCCGGAGGTGACGAAACCCTCCTCCCTTATGTAGACGTCCGAACAGAGGACTTCCCTGGCTTCCATCTCGAGTATCTTCCTGAGCTTGTACGAGAGCGACTCCCTCTTGTCGTCGCTCTCAGCCTTGTAGGCCATGCCGAGGACGCCGGCTGTCTTGTCCCTGAGCGACGAGGTCTGCTTGAAGTTCTGCACGATGAAGTTCGGAAGCCCCTCGTTTATGAGCATCGCCGCGTGTCCGAGGAAGAAGTTGTTGTTCGAAAACGCCGCGAGCTGCATCGTGTCCTTGAATAAGCACGGCCCCGCGGTGAACCCGGCGCGCGGGAAGGCCGCGGCCCTCGGGTAGTTCCTGGTTATCGCGTCGTGAATCCTGCCGAAGTCGAGGCCGTTGGAGGCGGCTATCTGGTAGAACTGGTTGGATATCGCGAACTGTATGTACCTCCATACGTTCGTAAAGAGCTTTGCAAGCTCGGCCTCGAGCGGGCTCAAGGGTATTATCTCGTCCGTTATCGCTGAAAAGAGCCCGGAGGCCTCATCCATCGAGGCCTCGTCAAAGGCCGAGACTATCTGCGGGAGGGCCTTAAGCTCCTCTATCGCCTTGCCCTGCGCGATCCTCTCGGGGCAGAACGAGAGCGATACCTTGAGCCCCTTCGCCTCGAAGTACTCCCTTATCATCCCTGTGGTTCCGGGGAAGATGGTGGAGCGCAAGACTATGTGCTGGCCGTCCCTCAAGCACCCCGAGATCTCATCGAGGAACTTCCTGAAGATGGTGAACTTCGGATTTAAATGCTCGTCTACCGGCGTCCCTATGACCACTATGACGTAGCGGCTTTGCGAGATGACTGAGGCCTCGGAGGAGATGAAGAGGGTCTCATCCAGCGTCTTCTTGAGGAGCGCCTCGGCCCCGTGCTCGATGAAGGGCATCTCCCCCCTTGAGACGGTCTCGACAGCCTTTTTGTTTATGTCGTAGAGAGCGACCCTTTTGCCGGCCGCCGCGAAAGAGATGCCGAGCGGGAGCCCCACGTGGCCGAGGCCGCCGATTATGCAGACGTCGTATTTTGCCTTTTCATTTTCCATGTCTGTGCCTTTATCGGTAAAGAATCGCCTGACCGCCCCGTAGAGGGCGAGCCGGAATGGATATCATTCCCCTCTCCCGCCTTCAATCCTCCCTGCCTTGCCCTTGCCCAGAAGCCGGTCAACGAGGAGGACGAAGGAGACGAAGAACCCGAGCGAGGGCAGATAGACCCTGTGCTCGTAGATGACGTCTATTATCGGTATGAAGCTCGACGTCGGCGAGAGTATGATGAAGTACCATAGCACGAAAAACCCCATGACCCGCCAGAGCGAAGAAGGGTTCGACTGCGTCCTCTTGATGAGGTACAGGGCCGCGCCCGCTATGGCCGCAAGCACGATGAGCGATACGAACGGAGGCGGCATGGGCAGGAGGAGCTTCGTCCCGGCGTTAACATGCGGGGCGGTGAAGAGCCCCTCTGCCCTTGGTATGTCGTAGTCGAGGTTCTGATACATCGGGACCGCAAGGAGCGCGATATAATAGATGAGCACGTTGAACTGCGTGAAGAGGTACTCTTTAGGAGTTATGTAGGTCACCTTGAACCCTGCCGAGGCCTCCTTCGGGGTAACTATCGGCGCGGCCCCTTTGACCGCGCTCTCGCTCACCTCGCCTACCGCCGACTCGGCGCTCAAGTCCCCGAACCCTCCGAGCGGCATTATCGTATTCACGGCGAAGAATATGAATAGCGCGGCAAGGACGGCGTAGACCGGCCACCTCCCCAACATCCCCGATAATCTCCCCTTTGCAAGGAAAGAAAAGTCATAGAGGAGGACCATCGCCGGGAGCGTGAAGGCCGACTCCTTGGAGTAGAAGCCTAAAATGAACGAGACGGCGACGAGCGCGTAGCTCGCCCACCTTTTGCCGGGGGTCGCGGCCTTCGCCCCCTTTATGAAAAAGATGAGGGCGAGCACGTAGAAGAGCGACGAGAGCGCCTCCATCCTCTGCACAATGTACGTCACGGCCTGGGTCTGGACCGGGTGGAGGGCGAATATCATCGCCGAAAAGAACCCGACCCTTTTGGCCGCCGTCGCGCACCCCTTGACGAGGAGTATCGTCTGAAAGACAAAGAAGTAGACGGCGATTGAGGCGAGGATGTGTATGGCGGTGTTCACGATGTGATAGCCGAGGACGTTCGTCCCGCCTACCGCGTAGTTGATCGCGAAGGTGGCCAGCGTTATGCCCCTCGGGCCCTTCAAAAGAGCAGGTATGTTCTTGAGGTCTTTGAGGGCGTAGTTATCGACTATCTGCGGGTTGTCGTCGTACTGGAAGGCGGCGTTGAACGAGTTCGAGTAGACGACAAGGATGGAGGCCGCGATGATGAGCGCGGCGAAGAGGTGGAATCTCCGGAGCGTAAAGAACCTCGCCATCACTTCCTGTCTTCCCCCCGCGCCTTTCCCGGCACGTCTATCCCCGCCTCTTTGAGGGCGTTCTTCATGAGCGCGAGCTCCTGCGCTATCGCCTTGTTCTTCTCATGGAGGAGCGAGATGACGACGGAGAAGTGGAGGGTTATGAGGAGGACGAATATGAACGCGACGAGGAAGAGTAGCGACGGGGGATAAGCGATGCCGAGCCAGGACGCGATCGAATCAAGCAGCTCCTTTTTGACCGAGAGCGCCATTATGACGACCGCCGAGGCGAGCCAGAGGACCGAGTACTTTTCCTTTAAAAGGCCCCTCCTGATGAAGTCTATGACTATCGCGAAGAGGACAAGCGAACCGATTATCGAGAATATCTGAAGGTAGTACATCCGGGCATCCCCTCTTACACCCTTTTCAGGAGGTCGACGAATATGGCGAGGAGGACCTTCACCATGTAATAGACGGACTTGACCGGAGTTATCGAAGAACGCCCCGAGGCCCTCTCCGACATGGTCACGGGGACCTCCATTATACTAAAACCCTTTTTGTGAAGCAACACGAGCGCCTCCACCTCAGGGTAGTCGTCGGGGTAACGGGAGCTGAAAAAATCGATGCACCTCTTGCCCGCGGCCCTGAAACCCGAGGTGGTGTCAGTGACCTTCACCTTTATGACCGCGGAGACGACCCTGGAGAATATCGCCATGCCGGTCGAGCGGGCGAACGACGGCTTGTAGTCCCCCTCGCCCAGGAACCTCGACCCCACGACAAGGTCCGCCCCGTTCTTCACAAGGGTATCTACGAGGAAGCGGATGGATTCCGCCGGGTGCTGGCCGTCGCCGTCGACCTGGACTGCGACGTCGTACCCATACCTCCCCGCGTACTTGTACCCGGTCTGCATCGTCGCGCCGATGCCCATGTTGTAGAGGTGGCTCAAGACCGTCGCCCCGGCCCTGCCGGCCACATCGGCGGTCGCGTCCGATGAGCCGTCGTTGACGACGACGATGTCCGCCTCGGGCGCATGCCTTCTGACAGAGGCGATGACCCCGCCGATGGAGGCCTCTTCATTGAACGCGGGGATGATTACAAGGAGCCTGACTTTGAGTTCTTTCATATGGGAGACTGAGCCACATTCAAAAAGACCCCCTTTGAGAGGGGGGCCAGGCAGTGGAAAGGACTTCCACAAA
>JACREV010000201.1 GCA_016218095.1 Deltaproteobacteria bacterium
AAGTTCGGCGAGTGGTACGGGGCGGTATTCGCAGAAGGGGCGCTCACCGAGAGGGAGAAGGCCCTTATAGCGCTCGCCGTCGCCCACGCTGTACAGTGCCCGTACTGCATCGACGCCTACACGCAGGCGTGCCTCGAGAAGGGGTCGAACAGGGACCAGATGACAGAGGCGGTCCACGTCGCCGCCGCCATAAAGGGCGGGGCCGCGCTCGTGCACGGCGTGCAGATGAAGAACGCCGCCGAAAAGGTGGGGATGTGATGGAGGGGCTTTCCGGGGCTTACGGGGACGAGCGGAACCCTTTCGAGAGGTCGCTCGGCGAATCCAACCTCTTTCCCCTGATGAGCGAGGGGATATCCGTCTTCCAGGTGAACATGGGGAAGGTCTGCAACCAGGCCTGCAGGCACTGCCATGTAGGCGCAGGGCCCGGAAGGACGGAGTCGATGTCCGGACATATCGTGGATGAGTGTCTTAAGGTCCTAAAGAGCCGCCGCTACCCTACGCTCGACATAACGGGCGGGGCCCCTGAGATGAACCCGGATTACCGGAGGCTTGTAGCGACCGCGTCGTCTTTCGGGATAAATGTGAAGACGAGGACGAACCTGACCATCCTTATCGAGGACGGCTACAGGGACTTGCCCGCGTTCTTAGCGCGTAACGACGTCGAGGTCGTGGCTTCACTGCCGTACTTTAGCAGTGAGACTACGGACAGGCAGAGGGGCGGGGGGGTGTTCGAGGCGTCCATCGAGTCGCTCCGCGCCCTTAACTCAGTCGGCTACGGGGTAGAAGGGAGCGGCCTTAAGCTCTTCCTCGTCTACAACCCGTGCGGCGCGTTCCTGCCGCCGCCCCAGAGGGCGATAGAGGCGGACTTCAGGAAGGAGTTGAAGAAGAGGCACGGCGTATCCTTTACCGGGCTCTTTACCATAACCAACATGCCTGTCGGCAGGTTCCTCGATTTTTTGAACGTCTCCGGGAATCTGCCTGGCTACATGGAGAGGCTGAAGTCTTCCTACAACCCCGCGGCGGCTTTGAATGTCATGTGCAGGAACACTATATCGGTCGCGTGGGACGGGTCTCTGTACGACTGCGACTTCAACCAGATGCTGGGCTTGAAGTGCGCATTCGGCGTCCCGGACCATATAACGGAGTTCGACCACGAGAGGCTCTCGGTAAGGAGGATAGTGACCGGCCCCCATTGCTACGGCTGCACGGCAGGCGCCGGGTCGAGCTGTACCGGCGCTGTCGTGAAGTGAGCTGCTCTTCCTGCCCCAAAAAAAACAACTGCCCCTCGGACCTTTCAGACCGTTTAACGGGAGGAGACTAATGGGGTTTCCCCCGCTAATCTTCTCTCATCTACCGGCCTGATGCAATCCGAGGGGCAGACTTCAAACTGGCGTGTTATTCGATTCTCCTTAGAGCTGGTACGCCTCCTCTACGTGGAAGAAGTTGTCCACCTCTTCTTCGATGACCGAGGCTATGTCGGAGACGGATACGAGCCCCGCCACCTTGCCGTTCTCGATTATCGGGAGCCTCCGTATCTTCTTCCTGGCCATGAGCTTGGAAGCGTCGAAGACGTCGGTATCGGGTCCCGCCGAGATCACGTTCGACTGCATTATGGTGTCTATCCTCGTCTCATCGGGGTTCTTGCCGTTCGCGAGCCAGAGAACCAGGTCCCTGTCGGTTATGCAACCCCTCAAGCTCTCGCCGTTCGTGATCATGAGGTAGCCTATCCTGTAGTCCTTCATCTTCTTGGCCGCCTCCCTTATCGTGGCGTCAGGCTGGATCGTCACGACCTTTTTCTGCATTATTTCCTTTAACAGCATTTCCTTCACCCCCTTGCGCGTTCATTGACTCGGAGGAAATCAAACCCTATGATTTGACTCTATCCTAAAAGAGGGCGTTGTCAAGGGCGCGGGGCTTGAAAAACAGGGTGTGATTTTAAGGATCCGGAACGGGGACGGACGGGCTGTGTTTGACGAGGCCTCCGGGTTATTTCCGGGGGCCGGGGTTTACTTGAAGGTCAGGGCCTATCATGAATACGAAGCCGCCGGCATGCCCGGAGACGGCGTCATGGAATATGGCGTTTTTCGTCAATGTACTTCCGGAGCCCTTCGAGCTCCAGCCTCAACGCCTCGTTGGCCCTCTCGAGCTCGGCGGTCCTTTCCCGGACGGCTCTCTCGATGTACTCCTCGACTGTCTTTTTCTCCTGCCCGGCCTTGAGGCGTTTAAGCTCTATCCCGGCCCTGATGGCGAACGTGGAGAGTATAAGTCTTAAGTCCGAGGCGTCGGTTACAGGCTCATCGTGAAAGGCCGCGAGGACGCCGAGCGGATTCCCGCAAGAGTCGAAGATGGGCGCGCCTACGTAGCTCTCGACCCCGAGCTCCTTGAGCATCCCGTCATCCGGAAATAGCTTCCACGTATTTTTAAGATACGCGCAGATGGTTTTGCCGACGACGTTCCCGCACGGGGTCCCCTCGAGCCTGTATGTGACCTCCTCGCCCGCCTTCCCATCTGACCAGAGGGCGAGGGCCTTAAGGTTCTCCTTTTTATCCCCGTAGACCTCGCCTATGAAGGCGTGCTTGAACCCGAGCGCCTGAGAGAGGTGCCTGACGAGTATTTTGAGGAAATCCACCCCTGTTGCCCGGACGGTCTCCTCGGCGAGCGTCTGGAGTATTCGCTCCACACGCGAGCGCCTCGCCTCCGCCTCTACGGGGCCGACTCCGTAACCGGCGTTCCAGCCGGCTTTAAGGTCCTCTTTTAAAAGATTTTCCGGGCCCACCAAATACCTCCAAGGAATCGCAACTTATGCGTAATATATCATAAAATTGAAATTTCCGCAGGGCAGGTGAAAAATAAAAAAGGAGGCATAGGTGCCATATAAAGGCGCCATATATGCCCCCTTCAGCATTCTCCTCTTACCAGTAGATCACCCCTCCGATAATCATCGCAAGCGTCAGGATGATGGAAAGTGCGAGATAAAATTCATACGCATGCCTCATCTCGGGGTCATGCCAGTCAACGGTTGTTATTGTCATGATCGTCACCCCCTTCTTAATAATTATAACACATGAGAGGGTTTGAGTCAGGGCGGGGCTGTGGTAAAAACAATTTAAAATCGAATGGTTGCAGGATTATTGCCAGGGAGGGCTTGACACGGCCGGATACAGGATTAAACTTTACACGACCCCTGAAAACCTTTCAAATTGGAAGGACATGACAAACCTGATAGCCGTCCTTATTACGATGGCGTTTACGGCCCTTCTTATCATCGGTTGCGCAAGGCACATCGAGAAGGACCTTTCCGTCAAAAAAGTCGGGAAAGAGCCTGCCAGGGCGTCAGCCGTCAACGCAAAGCCCACGGGGTCCGAAGGTCCCGGCAAGCAAGTTTCCGCGCCTGAGAACGAAAAAAAAGCGTCAGAAGAGAAGGGTTTTGCCGGGGTGTTGAGAAAGGGTCTTAAGACCGGCGTTTATCTCTTCGGATGGATGCCTTGAGCGCGGGGCTTGCCCTTTAGACCTGCTCCGCGTCCGCGACGACGACCATGTCCCTGCCGCCGGTCTTGGCTACGTAGAGCGCCTTGTCGGCCGCCTCTATTATCCCGTCAGGGGAGGGGCCGTTTTCAGGATAGGCCGATACCCCCATCGATAACGTCACCGGCCCGAGCGGCGCTCCGTTGTGGCGGAGATTCAGGTACTTGACCTCGTCCCTGATCTTTTCCGCCCTCCTCCTCGACATCTCGAGCGAGGCGTCCGGCAGTATTATCAGGAACTCCTCTCCGCCGTACCTGCAGACCACGTCCTCCTTCCGCGTCTGGTTCCTCAAAAAAACGCCGAGCTCCCTCAAGACCGAGTCCCCGGCGTCGTGGCCGAACGTGTCGTTGAAGCGCTTGAAGTGGTCGAGGTCTATCATCACGAGTCCGAGCGGGTTTGAGCGTCTCGCGGCCCTGTGGAGCTCCCTTTCGAGCGTAACACCCATGTAGCGCCTGTTGAAGAGACCCGTCAGCGGGTCCCTTACGGACTGTACGCGCAGAGCCTCCGTGAGTTTCAGGTTCGCGAGCGCCAATGCCACCTGCTTCGATGCCGTGAGCGCGAGCAGTCGCTTGGAATCGCTCAGCCTGTCGCTCTCGAACTGGAGGAAGTAGACCCCGAGCGCCTCTCCGTGCGCCTGCAGCGGCACGCAGAGGTAGTCGCCCCTGTCCGCCGAAAGGAGGCTCTTGCAGGGGAAACCGGTCTTGTCCTGCTTGAGTATGTTCACTTGTCCCCGCCGTAAGGTCCAGCACTCCTCGGGGTTGCAGGCCTCGGGCTTGCAGGACGGCTCCCTGTCGCCCCAGTTCACCGAAGATTCCGAGAAGTTCCTCGAAGGGGAGAGTATCATGAGCGAGCCGGAAGACCCCGGGAAGAGGAGCGTTGAGGACCTGCCGATTATGCCGTACGCCTCCTCGAAGTCGCTCGAGCTCTGGAGGAGGTCGTCCATGTCGGCGAGGAGCGCGCTCGCCCTGCTCTTTTCCTGGAGCTCGTCCATCGCCTTCACGAGCTCGGCGTTCGAGACCTTGAGGGACTCCTCAGCCTCCTTGCGCTTCTTTATGTCTTTTATGAGGGGCTTGAAGATCGAGAAGTGCAGGACCGGGAAGACGAGCAGGCCGACGAGGAGCGAATCGACGACGGCGCTCAAGTACAGGCCCATCTCCGGCAGGCGCGGCATGACGAAGATCATCAGTACGGACTCGATCGCAATGATGTACGCGAGAGTGATCGCTAGAAAGTGGTGGGGTTTGTATTTTGAGGAGTCGTTTTCCTTCAAGGCGTAAGGCGTTCTCCCCGGCTCTGCGGATGGTACTTCCGATACGGGATATATTTACATCCTTTCAGGCGGTATGTCAATGACGAGACGAGCGGCGCTCCCGTGAAGGCGGACCATGCTGGGACGTTCAGAAGCGCGCGTGTTTGTACTTTTCTATCAGGAACCTCTGCTCGGAGATGACGGACTTGAAGGAGAGGCGAGTCTTGAAGACGATTATGAACTCCGGCTCGGGCTTGTCGAACAACCTTATCACCTCGCCCACGACGCGCTCGGTTATGCCGCAGTTGAGCGCGACCGCCCCCCTGATCTCCTGCCCGATCTTTGCCGGCCTTTCCTTCAGGTCGATGAGCTTGGCCCCCTTTTCGCTTATGTTGAGGAGGGTGTATTCCGCGTCCTCGGTCTTCAAGACCGGGCGGTCCTTCGAGGGGTACTCTATCCTGTAGCACTCCCTCGTATTCGAGCCTTTGTAGTATTCGGCCATCAGTGAACCTGTATCGGCTACCTCTAAAAATTGTTCTTTTTCCTGATCTCTGCTATGCGCAGGGCAAAATCTCGAACGGAGCCTTTGAGGCAATCAGATGTTCAGCCGTTTGAAACGAATTTGCCCGTCCGGCAAGGACTGCGTCAGGACGGAAATAAAAATGCTCACATATTCCTCATATATGCTGCGCTTTTTATTTCCGCCCCTCCTTGACCTCAGAAAAAATATCTAATTTTTAAAGGCAGCCTATTATAAAAAAACTTATATCACAAAAAGGGGAGAGTAATCCAAAGAAATAAGGCCCCTTTCAAAGGCGACGCGCCTCTTGAAAGGCGGCCTCGTCGGTTACTGTTTTAAAGCCGCGTCCCCATCCCTTATGGCCTCCACCTGTATGAGGAGCCTCACTTCGTCGCTCACGGCCGGTATCGCGTAGCCCATCCCGAACTCCGACCTCTTAAGCGTAGCCGAGGCGTCCGCGCCGCAGACGTACTTCTTCGTCATGGGGTGGACCCTGCAGTTGAAGGACGAGACGGAAAGCGTCAGGGGCTTCGTGACGCCTAAGAGGGTTATCTCCCCTTCAACGCTCCTGGGGTTCTCTCCCTCAAAGACGACCTTGCTCGATTTGAAGCTGATCTTCGGGAACTTCTCCACATTGAAGAAGTCCTCGGCCCTCAAGTGCTTCTCAAGCTCCGCAAGTCCCGTGCTGACGGTAGTTGCGTCTATCTCAAGCTCGACGGTCCCTTTCCTGGCGGCGCGGTCGAGGGTTATTTTCCCGCTCGTCGAGTTGAACCTCCCCCTCTGGGTGGAAAGACCCATGTGGCTCACCTCGAAGCTGGGGAAGGTGTGCCTGGGGTCGATCGTGAAATCCTCGGCTAAAGCGGGTGTTGCGAGGAAGAGGACGAAAAGGCAGAACAGAAGTTTTTTCATTTGAGCCTCCTTTTATTGTTTTTTTCCTCAACAGGCGCCAGGAGCCTGAAGCGCACCTCGACCTTGTCGTCGACTGTTCCGGTGTCGGCCCAGGGGCCTTCGCCTATCGAGAAGTCGAGGCGGTTGATGGTAAAGCCGCCCTCGAAGAGCCAGAGGCCGCCGTCTTTTTTGACGGCGACGGGCGCAAGGACTTCGCGGGTCCTTCCCTTGATCGTCATCTTCCCGGCGACCTCGTATCTGCCGGGCCCGAGCTCTTTTATTGACGAGGAGACGAACTCGGCCTTGGGGTGGTTCTTTACGTCGAACCAGGGCTTTCGTTTTATCTCGACGGTGCCGTCGTCCGACCCCGCGTCGACTTCGTCCATGTATATGGTGATGGAGGCCCTGCTTTTCCCGGCGTCCTTCGGGTCATGGCTTACGTCGGCGTCGAACCTCTTGAAGCTCCCGGAAACAGGGACGCCCATCTGCCTTGTCAGGAAGGAGATCGAGCTCTTATCTCTCTCGACGGGCGCGGAGTAGAGCGCGCCGGGGATGAAGATGAGCATCGTTAAAAAGAGCGCGGCAAGCCTTTTCACTTTCGCCCCCCGCCTCCGAGCATGCGCCTCAGTATATCGTCTTTGTCGATAAAGTGGTGTTTCACCGCCGCGCCGATATGGGCTATGACAATGAGGAAGAGGGCGTGGTTGAGCTGTTCGTGTATCTCTTCAAGGAGGTCCGCGAGCTCCTTGCTCTTGGGAAGAAGGTCGGGTATGGGGATGACGCCCAGGTATACCGTCTGGAAGCCGTGGGCCGAGCTGCCGAGCCATCCAATGATGGGTATGGCGAAGAGGAGCGCGTAGAGTAAAGCGTGCGCGGCCTTTGCCGCGGCCCTCTCCCAGGACGGCATCTTCTGCGGGAAGGGCGGGGGCGCGTTGAAGGCCCTCCAGGCGAGCCTTATGACGGCGAGGGCGAATACCGTCACACCGAGCCACTTGTGATATGAGTAGAGCTTGAGCTTCATCGGAGAGACCGCGAGGTCCCCCATGTATTCACCGAGCGCGAAACCGGCGATTATGAGAGCGGCGGTCCCCCAGTGGAGGGCTATGGCAGTCCTTGTCCACCCGATATCTTCAACAGGCTTGTCCATGTCAATCTCCGGTTCTCTCCGCCTCTATCAACCGCCGCAGGAGAGCCTTCAATTCCCCGACCTCGTCTTTCGTAAAGCTTCCGAGGAGCGCGTTCAGCGCGTTTATGGACGCCTCCGGCAGGTGCGGGAAGAGCTCCTCACCCGCCTCTGTGAGGCGTAAATCCACGAGCCTCCTGTCTCTCGTCGAGCGCGTCCTTTTGACAAGCCCCTTTGTCTCGATCCGGTCGAGCATCCTCGTCACAGAACCCATGTCCGTGGACATCGCCTCCGAGAGTTCCGCCGCCGTCCCGCACTTACCGTTCCCCACGAGCATGAGTATGACCCACTGGGCGGAGGTGGACTCCGGGCATTTTTTCCTGAGCTCGGCGGTGAGCCTTCTCTCCACGGCCCCGGCCGCCTGCTTGAGGAGAAAGCCGACGCTTTCGTCGATGGCGTAGTTTTTAAGCGTATAATGGATAGTCTTCATGGTTGCCCTTCGGCTTGCGCGGCCCGGATTTTTTGGGACAGAGACGATTTAATCACGGGGCGGCAATCATTGTCAAGGCAATAGTTGCCATGACAAGCTTGGGCGCGCCGGGGTCTCGCGCAACTTGCCGGGATCAGGGATTGATTCGGCGCCGTAGAGGTCCCTGTCTGCGTTGAAAGCCGCCTTTCAAAAGGTGTATAATTAGGTTGAAAGGCCGGTTTTCACCTCGGAAGGGGGTGAGTTTATGGTAAGGGTTTCCGGCAATATCCATAAAGGAGAGACTTTGGGGGAAAGGGCGCTTTTTGTCCTGACGGTATTGCTCCTGGCCGCCGGGCTGGTCCTCCCGCTCTGGGGTCTTTTTGTTATCCTGCTCGACTTCACGATCGTCTTTCTGCCGGTTCTCGTCGCATTCGCGCTCGCTGTCTTGATCGCAAGGGCGTTAAGGCGGAGATCAAGGCATGCCTGACGGAGAGGGGGGTTGAGCTGAAAAAGAAGGAAATGGGCTGTTTTTTTGCCTGTAAAGAAGACGAATGGATAGTTTTTTTGGTTTTTTTTAAAACCGGCCGATCACCATGACGATATCTTATCGAGCCATTTTTTAGAGCAGGCCGCGCACGTCCCGTGGTTTAACTGCGGCAACCGCGGTTCGTTGAAGAGGTCAGGGCGCCTTGCCGCCTCCTCCACATCGATGCAGTTACCGTCCTCGAGGATGACGCATTTGCACCAACTGCACATGCTGATGAGCTTTTCGCCCCTCTCCGCGAAGGCGTCGAGCAGCCTTACAGGCCCCCTTTTTTCCTCCCTGATAATCGACGTATTGAACCGCACCCCCATCGCATCAAGCGGGAGTATCTCCATTTTCATGAAGCGCCGGCTGTCCGGGGAGTCGCACCTGAATGGGAATCGGACCGATACTGTGGAATAACGCACCTTATCCAGAACCAACCTGTAGATGTGACGCGTCTCTGTATCGTAGATGAAGTCCCAGATCGATGCGTACCTTATCCGCTCGAACGTCAGTTGCGGCGCGTAGTTTTCCAGGGCGAAGGCGTCCCATTCGCTGTCGGCCGTGACGAGCCTGTCCTGGCCGTCGATCGAGTACGTAAAGCTCTTCACGGCCATTGGGGTCTCCTTTAGAGCGCGAGAAAAACTCCGGGGCGCCATTATCAAGATTATACAGGCGGTGACTGGAAATGCAAATCGCGGGTTTAAATATCTGCGCCGCGTCCGGCAACGGGACGGACCCGTCGGTCCAAATCATTTATTTTAGAGAAAAAAACAGCTGTTCATGTTATATTTAATATATCGGC
Source organism: Deltaproteobacteria bacterium (assembly GCA_016218095.1). Taxonomy (GTDB): domain Bacteria; phylum Desulfobacterota; class GWC2-55-46; order GWC2-55-46; family GWC2-55-46; genus GWB2-55-19. The sequence goes on from JACREV010000201.1 coordinate 9,106, forward strand.
TTGGGAGAGACTCGGAGATGATCGCGAATACCGCGTCGGAACCGCGTCCGCGCCGCGGGCAAGTTGTCCTTGACTCCGGGGCGTCTTAAGTGGTGTACTAAAGGGTGGATGTATGGATTTAAGGGCATCACTTCCTGGTTTACTATTCGGGAAGGGCGGTTACGCGTCCATGATAAAATACGCAAAATAAGGAAAAATGAGGATAAGATGAAATTTGATAGTTTGGGTTTAAGCCCGGATGTATTAAAGGGGATACAGGACGCCGGGTTCGAGCATTGCACGCCTATTCAGGAGCAATCGCTTCCGGATTGCCTCGCGGGGAAGGACGTGATAGCCCAGTCGCAGACGGGGTCGGGAAAGACCGCGGTCTTTCTCCTCTCGATATTCAGCAGACTGCTCTCAGACGGGCCGAACGCCTCCAGAAAACCGAGGGCGCTCGTGATGGTCCCCACGAGGGAGCTTGCCTCTCAGGTCGTCGACGACGCGGAGAAGCTCGGCAAGCACATACCTTTCAGGTCGGTCGCCATATACGGCGGGGTCGAGTACGACAAGCAGGTCGGCGCGCTTAAAACAGGGGTCGACCTCGTCGTCGCCACCCCGGGGCGCATGATAGACCTCTATAAATCGAAGACCCTCTCCCTCGACGACATGGAGATATTCGTTATTGACGAGGCGGACAGGATGTTCGACATGGGTTTCGCCCCCGACATAATGTACATAGCCGGGAAACTGCCGAAAAACAAACCGAGGCAGACGATGCTCTTTTCCGCTACGATCGACTCCAACGTGAGGAGGCTCGCCTCGCGCTACATGAAACCCGACCCGGTGATGATCGAGATCGAGCCGGAGCAGGTGACCGTAAACTCAATAGACCAGAAGATCATCTACGTCTCGAACGAGGAGAAGTACCCGGTGTTGCTGACGCTTCTCCGGAGGCCCGACGTCGAGCGCGCCCTGATATTCACGAACATGAAGTCCACCGCGGAGTCGCTCGGCAGGAGGCTTACGGCCAATAACGTGCCTGCGAGGGTCCTTACCGGGGACGTAAGCCAGGAGAAGAGGTCGAAGATAATAGACGGCATGAAGTCCGGGAACATAAGGATAGTCGTGGCTACCGACGTCGCGGCCCGCGGCCTCCACATAGAGGACGTCTCGCATGTATTCAATTACGACCTGCCGGACGACGCCGCCAACTACGTCCACAGGATAGGCAGGACCGCGAGGGCGGGAAAGAGCGGCAAGGCCTACAGCCTCGCCTGCGAGGACCATGTACTTAACCTCCCGGAGATAGAAAAGTACATAGAGCGTAAGATCGAGAACGAGTGGATAGAGGATTCCGAGCTCGCTAAGGACGCCGCCCCGGAGCCGGAACGGAGGCGCGAGGGCAGGGGCGGGAAATACGGGGAGAGAAGGCCTCACGGAAGCAGGGACGGCGGCAGGCCTTCAAGGGACGGGAAGAGGCGCCCCCATGATGGGCGCCCCCAACCTGAGAAAAAGGAAGGGCCTGTAGCGGCTGAGAAGCGGGCCGCCCCGGAAAAGGCGGAGGGTGAAAAAGGCGGACGGCCGCCGAGACCGAGGGGGCCGCGCCGTCCGGAGAGAAAAGAGGGCGCGCAAGGAGAGAGGCCGAAAGAAGGCCTTAAGCCTGAAGGCCAAAGGCCCGAGAGACAGAGGACAGAGGCACAGAGGTCTGAGAGGCAGAGGCCCGAGAGACATAGAAGCGACATAAGCAGGACCGACAGGCCGCGTACCGAGAGGCAGAGGCCCGGGGAGCGGCGCGAAAGGCATAAGCCCGAAGAACACCGGAAAGAGACGGCCGCGCCTGTAACGGCATGGTCAGAGGAAAAGCCAAAGACCCAGCACGTTGAGCGGAAGGAACCGGCAACGGAGCACGGCAAGGAGAAGACCGGGATACTCAAGAGGATATTCAAGAAGCTGCTGAAAAAGTAGTATCAGGCTTTAAATAAGTCCATCTGCTTTGTTGGCATCAAAGCTCATAACTGCGGCGTACATAAAAAAGTACGCCTCGTTCCTCGCTCCTCGCCGCCTCGCGTCCGGTGCTTTTTAGAGCATCCTGACAAGCCGCATCGAGCATTTAGAGTTTTCCGCAACCTTTTAGGTTTTTATCGTATGACCTTCCTCCTCGCCTCTATCGCGCCTTCGTAAATACTCAAGAGCCTCGGCAGGTAGACCCCCATCGTGTAGTTCTCCTGCACGCGTCTGTAGCCCATGATCCCCATCACCTTCGCCGCTTCCTTATCCTTTAGCACCAGCTCAATCTTGTCGGCCAGATCTTTTAC
>JACREV010000202.1 GCA_016218095.1 Deltaproteobacteria bacterium
GGCATAGATCTCCCACCCGCCGGTGACCCCCACTATCCCGATGTCCTTTATCCCGGCCTCGGCGCAGTTCCTGGGACAACCGCTGACGCCCATCTTTATCTTCGCCGGGGTCCAGAGCCCCTCGTACCTCTTCTCGATCTCGATGCCGAAACCCATCGAGTCCTGGGTCCCGTACCTGCAATGCGCCGAGCCCACGCAGGTCTTTACGGTCCTGACCGCCTTCGCGTACGCGGCGCCTGAGTTCATCCCGAGGTCGTTCCAGACGGACCTTAAGTCGGACTTTTTGACGCCTACAAGGGCCACCCTCTGCCCTCCGGTTATCTTCACGAGCTGGACGTCGTATTTGACCGCCGCCTCGGCTATCTTCTTAAGCTCTCCCGGGGTCACCACGCCGCCGTACATCCTCGGCACGACCGAGAATGTCCCGTCGTTTTGAATGTTCGCGCGCACGCGCTCGTTCACGAGCCTGGAGCCAGGGTCGTCCTCCCACTCGGAGGGGCGGAGCATCCCGCCGTAGTAATTGATGGCGGGCCTGCAGACCTCGCACCCCACGCCCTCCCACCCGAGGGTCTCCAACACCTCGGCTACGGAATTCAACCTCTTTTCACGGATGTTCTTGACGACGTCCTCCCTCGTGTACCTCGTGCAGGCGCAGAGCCCCTGCTTCGAGGACGGATTGAAGTCGCTTCCGAGGGTCGCCTCGAGTATCCTCTCGACAAGCGGGGCGCACCCGCCGCAGGAGGAGCTTGCGCCCGTCTCCCTCTTTATATCCTCCCTCGTAAACAGGCCCTTTGTGGTGATGGCATCGACTATCATCTTCTTTGTCACGCCCCTGCACCCGCAGACGACGGCGTTGTCCGGCATCGCCTCTATCGAGTCCGCCCCTCCCCTCGCGGGCTCCGAGGCGAAGAGCATCTTTCTCTTGTGCGAGATGTCCTCGCCCTCGACGAGCGACGAGAAGAGCCTCGGCCCGTCGTGCGTCTCCCCGTACATCACGATGCCTTTGAGCCTCCCCCCCGCGACGAGGAGCTTCTTGTACGTCCTTGAGCCCTTGTCCAGGTACTCGATGGCGTCGACCCCTTCCGTCTCCTCCACCTCGCCGGCTGAATAGAGATCGATGCCGGGTATCTTGAGCCTTACCGATGTTGGCTGCGGTTTAAAGACGAGCCTCGCGTCCCCTGCTAGGTGGCTGGCAAGGACCCTCGCCTGCTCGAATATGGGCCCGACGAGGCCGAAAGTCGCGCCCCTGTGCTCCACGCACTCACCGACCGCGAAGACCGCCGGGTCATAGGTCTGCATGCAGTCGCTTACGACGATCCCCTTGTTGCAATATATCCCCGACGACCTCGCAAGCTCGGCGTTCGGCCTTATACCCGTCGAGACCACGACAAGGTCGGCCGGGATCGTCGAGCCGTCGCTAAGTTTAAGCCCCTCGACCCTGTGGCCGCCGATGAGGGTCTCTGTCTTTTTCTCCAAAAGGACCTCTATCCCGGCCCTGTCGATATCGTGCTTAAGGAACGACGCGGCCCGAGAATCGAGCTGTCTCTCCATGAGGCGGTCCATGATGTGCACGAGCGTCGTCTCCATGCCGAGCTTTTTAAGCGCCCAGGCGGCTTCCAGCCCCAAGAGCCCCCCGCCTATGACCACGGCCCTTCCCCCGGCCTTGCAGAAGGAGGCTATCCTCTCGCAATCTCCCATGTTCCTGAACGGGAGGACGCCTTCTTTATCTATCCCCGGTATCGGCGGCATAAGGGGGAGCGACCCGGTTGCGAATACGAGCCTGTCATAAGGGGCCTCGACGCCGCTTTTTGTCACTACCACGCGCCTGCGCCTCTTTATCTCGGTTATGCTCTCCCCCGCGTGGAGGCTTACTCCCTTCCCGGCGTACCATTCCCGGTTATGGAGCGAGATATCCTCAAGGGTCTTCTCCCCGGTAAGCACCTGCGCAAGGAGGACCCTGTTGTAACTGTGCCGCTCTGCCCCGAAGACCGTCACATCGAAGCGCGTCGGCGCGAGCTTCAATATCTCCTCGACGCACGCCGTGCCTGCCATGCCGTTCCCTATGACGACGATACGCTCTCTTCCGTTCTTCTCCCTCATGGCTCCCCCTCTCTTTTCTTAATAACTTAAAAATACAATGGCGCCCCGGTAACCGAGGCGCCATTGCCTTGCCTTTTACCGTTTTTCGCTTACAGAGACTTGAGTCTCTCTTCTGTCCTTACCACCGGGTATGTCTCGCCCGGCTCTATATGGTACGCCTCTGCCCCGTGCTCGCCGATGTCGAGGCCTATCATCTCCTCCTCCTCGCTTACGCGCAGGCCTATGATGGCCTTTATCACGTACCAGGCTATGATGCTCACCACGAAGGTGAAGACGCCGACGCCGACAACGGCCGTGACCTGCGAGACGAAGAGCTTGGAGCTGCCGAAGAAGAGGCCGTCGCCGGTCGTCCCGGGCATGAACCTGTCCTCGGCGAAGAGGCCGAGCGCGAGCGTGCCGAAGACGCCGTTCACGAGGTGGACCGAGAGAGCGCCGACCGGGTCGTCGAGCTTTATCCTGTCGAAGAACATTACGGCTACGACTACCAGCACGCCTGCGACAAGGCCTATGATAAGCGAGGACTCAACACTTATGAAGGCGCAGGGGGCGGTCACGGCGACGAGCCCCGCGAGCGTGCCGTTCAAGATCATCGAGAGGTCGGGTTTCCCCATGAGCAGCCAGGCGGTTATCGTCGCGGTCAAGGTCGCGGCCGCGGCGGCCATGTTGGTCGTAAGGGCCACGCGGGCAATCGCGCCCGCGTCAGCGGCCATCGTGGAGCCGGGGTTGAAGCCGAACCAGCCGAGCCAGAGTATCAACGCGCCGAGGGTCGCCATCGACATGTTGTGTCCGGGTATGGGGTTTATCTTCCCGTTCTTGCCGAACTTGCCGAGTCTCGGCCCGAGGACCATGACGCCCGCGAGCGCGGCCCAGCCGCCGACGGAATGGACTACAGTCGAGCCCGCGAAGTCGAACATCCCCAATTTGGCGAGCCACCCGCCGCCCCATATCCAGTGGCCGACGACGGGATAGATGAATCCGACTATGATGAACGAAAAGACTATGAAGCTAAGGAACTTGATCCTCTCGGCTACCGCCCCGGAGACGATCGTAGCGGCGGTCCCGGCGAAGACGAGCTGGAAGAAGAACTTGGCGTAGAGCGGCACGCCGGTCCAGTTCATCGACGAATAAACCCCCTTGTACGCCTCACCCATCGCCGGGCTGTTGTCGGCGCCGTGGAGCATGAAGAGCCCCTCAATCCCGAAGAACGGATTGCCGTCGCCGAACATGAGCCCCCAGCCTATGATGTAGAAGGCTACAGAGGCTATGGCAAAGACTACGAAGTTCTTGGCGAGTATGTTTATGGTGTTCTTCGCCCTGCAGAGTCCGGACTCTACGAGCGCGAACCCCGCGTTCATCCAGAATACAAGGAAAGCGGCTACGAGCACCCAGACGGTGTCGAGCGCGACCTTGTTAATGGTGATCGTCTCTTCGAGCTTCGCGCCGATGTCCGCGGCGACCGGGGCCGCCGCCTCGACCGCCTCCGTAACCGCCGGGGCCTGGGACCCCGGCGCAACGCTCTCCTCCCCGAAGGATATCGCCGGGGAGAGCAGGCCCACGAGCAGTAAGATTGTTAAAAAGATTTTCTTGTACATGACTACCTCCTTTGGTGTTCCTTGTTAATACCTTAAAGAGCGCTCTTTCCGCTCTCCCCCGTCCTGATCCTCACCGCCTCCTCGACCTCGGAGACGAAGATCTTGCCGTCGCCGATCTTACCCGTGCGCGCCGCCTCCATGACGGCCTCGATGACCTTCGCGGCCATCTCGTCGTCGGTCACGACCTCTACCTTCACCTTGGGGAGAAAATCGACGGTGTACTCAGCGCCCCTGTAGAACTCCGTGTGCCCCTTCTGCCTCCCGAACCCCTTCACCTCGGTGACCGTCATCCCCTCTATGCTGAGGTCGTTCAAGGACTTCTTAACGTCATCGAGCTTGAAGGGCTTTATTATCGCCTCCACCTTTTTCATGATCCTCCTCCCCTTTAGAAAATAGAAAGGCGCCTTTTAGCGGGATATACTTAATCCCTTAAAAGGCGCCTTTGCCGGTTTGACCGTTTACTCCTGTGTAACGGTCTTTTATGAGAGGGCCTTAAGGCCCTGCTGTTTTTTGTACCCCTGCTATCTGCCCCCTTGTTACAGGTTGTATCCGCTCTCGCTGTGCTGTGTGAGGTCGAGCCCCTGCACCTCGTCCTCATGGCAGACCCTTAAGCCAAGGATGAGGTCGACCACCTTGAGTATTATGAGCGTTACTATGAACGAGTACGCCCCGCTTGCGATTATTGCTATCACCTGCCTTCCAAGGAGCGCGGCCGAGCCGTAAATGAGACCGTCGGCCCCGGCGGCGTTGACGGCGACCGTCGCGAATATGCCTGTGGCGAGCGCGCCCCAGATGCCGCCGACCCCGTGTATGCCGAAGGCGTCGAGCGAGTCGTCGTACTTGAAGAGCGGCTTCATATAGCTTACGGATATATAGCAGATGACGCCGGCGAGCAACCCGAGTACGATAGCCGCAACGGGCCCCACGAACCCCGAGGCCGGGGTGATCGAGACGAGCCCGGCGACAAGACCGGAGGCGAGCCCCAGAAGCGTCGGTTTCCCCCTGTGTATCCACTCGGCAAAGAGCCACGAGAGCGCGGCGGCCGCCGCGGCGGTGTTCGTTACGACAAACGCCGAGGTCGCGAGCCCGTTCGCGCCAAGGGCGCTCCCGGCGTTGAACCCGAACCAGCCGAACCAGAGGAGCCCCGCCCCTATGACGGTAAGCGGCAGGTTGTGCGGCGCCATTACCTCCGTCATGTAGCCCTTCCTCTTACCGATGTAGAGGGCGGTAGCGAGCGCCGAGACCCCGGAGCTTATATGGACGACCGTTCCTCCCGCGAAGTCGAGCGCGCCCAGGATGCGTAGCCATCCGCCCACGCCCCAGACCCAGTGCGCGATGGGGTCGTATACGAAGGTCGACCAGAGTATGGTGAATACAAGGAAGGCGCTGAACTTCATCCTCTCGGCGAACGCCCCGGCGATGAGCGCCGGCGTTATGACCGCGAACATCATCTGGAATATCATGAACGCCTGGTGGGGGATCGTCGCCGCGTAGTCCGGGTAAGGCTCAACCCCCACGCCCTTGAGGCCGATCCACTCGAGCCCGCCGAAGAGCCCCCACTTGTCGGGGCCGAACGAGACGCTGTAGCCCCAGAGCACCCACTGTATGCTTATGACGCAGAGGATCACGAAGCTCTGCATGATGGTAGCGAGGACGTTCTTTCTCCTGACCATACCCGAGTAAAAGAGCGCGAGCCCCGGCGCGGTCATGAGAAGGACGAGGGCCGTGGAGATGAGCACCCAGGCCGTGTCCCCGGTGTCTATGCTGGGCGCGGCGGCCGCCTCCTCAGCAAGAGCTGAGAGCGGCGCGAGCAGATACATGAGAACCAATAGCGGGATCTTCCTTAACATACTTACTTCCTCCAGTCGGCTTTGACTTTTTTTCACACTGCGTTGTGTTTATACTCTTAAAGAGCGGTCTCCCCGCTCTCTCCGGTCCTTATCCTTACGGCATCTTCGACGTTTGTTACGAATATCTTACCGTCGCCTATCTTGCCGGTCTTGGAAGACGAGACTATCGCCTCCACGACCTTCGCGGCCATCGCCTCGGCTGTGACTATCTCTATCCTGATCTTCGGCAGGAAGTCGACCGAATACTCGGCCCCCCTGTAGAACTCGGAATGGCCCTTCTGCCTCCCGAAACCTTTGACCTCGCTTACCGTCATGCCTTCGATGTTGAGGTCGTTAAGGGCCTTCTTCACCTCGTCAAGCCTGTACGGCTTTATGATCGCCTCTATCTTCTTCATGGTCTCTCCTCACTCAAAAATAAAGGCGCCTTCAGGACGCGGGATACCGCTGTCCTCAAAAGGCGCCTTTGCCTTTACCTCGAAGGCGGCCACGCCTCTGTGGCCGCCTGTCTATGTCGTCCTAAAGGGTATACCCGCTCTCCTCGTGCTGGGAGAGGTCGAGCCCTTCTATTTCCTGTTCTGTCGTGACGCGTATGCCAATTACGAGGTCGACTATCTTAAGGAGAACGTAGGTGCCGACGACGGAGAGCGCTACGGTAACCGCCGCGCCTATGGCCTGTTTTCCAAGCTGAGCCGGGTTCCCGGCTATGAGCCCCTGCGCGCCTATGGTAGCGAATATGCCTGTCGCTATCGTCCCCCATGTCCCGGCTATGCCGTGTATGCCGAATACGTCGAGCGTGTCGTCGTATCCGAGCCTCGGCTTCAGCATGGTGACCGCCGCGTAGCAGAGGACGCCGCCGATGATTCCGATGATGATCGCCGAGCCGGGGGTCACGAACCCCGAGGCCGGGGTTATTGAGCCGAGCCCGGCTACCGCGCCGGACATCGCGCCGAGCATCGTGGGCTTGCCCCTGTGCCCCCACTCTATAAAGGTCCAGGCGAGGGTCCCAGCCGCGGCCGCGGTGTTGGTCGTGACAAAGGCTACGGCCGCGATCCCGTCGCTCGCAAGCGCGCTCCCGGCGTTGAAGCCGAACCACCCGAACCAGAGTATGCCCATGCCGATGACAGTGAGCGTAAGGTTATGCGGGGCCATGAGCTCTCTGGGAAAGCCCCTCCTCTTTCCCACGTACAGGGCGGCTACGAGCGCGGAGAAGCCGCAGCTTATGTGGACGACGATGCCTCCTGCGAAGTCGAGCACCCCGAGCTTCTGGAGCCACCCCCCTCCCCAGACCCAGTGGCAAAGGGGGTCATATATGAGTGTAGCCCAGAGGAGACTGAAGACGACGACCGCCGAGAACTTGATCCTTTCCGCGAAGGCGCCGGTGATGAGCGCGACGGTTATCGCCGCGAAC
>JACREV010000203.1 GCA_016218095.1 Deltaproteobacteria bacterium
CCAGCGGGGCGGGAGCTTTCGGCTTCGACTATGTAACCTATTGGTTTATAAGCTTTTTTTATTTTTGACGCCTTGTAAAAAGAATCCTGGGGGCCCGATCAAAAGTCTTTTTTCGTGCTTTTCCAATGAAAAAAGTCAAAAATTTGGTTTGACAAGGGCGGCTTCGCCGACTATTATTATCCATTAAAATTTTATTTTCCCCACAGGAGGAGTTAGAAATGAAGAGATTCGCAATGCTCGTGCTCGTATCCATGTTCGTCGTCGCCTCGTTTACCGCCTGCAAGAAGCAGGAAGCCCCGGCCCCGGCGCCCGGCGGTACCGAGCAGAAAGGCACGATGGAGACCACGACCCCGGCCGAGCCCGCTCCCGCGGCGCCCGCTCCCGCTCAGAGCGCGAAGTAGCCGAGAGGCCGGAAGACCGGCGTTTGTAGATCCGCAAAAGGAAAGGCCGCAGAAGTCACCGGGAGGGGTCAGCCCCTCCACTCTGCGGCCTTTCCATTTTCTGGAGCCCTTACATGAACACGAGGGAACGGAGCAGTCTGCACATCGCAACGTCGGGGTGGTACTACGACCACTGGAGGGGGCCGCTCTACCCTCCGGGCCTTCCCAAGTCCGCATTTCTGAAGTTCTATTCCGAACGATTCTCCACCGTCGAGATAAACAACTCCTTCTACAGGCTCCCCGAGGAGAAGACCTTGAAGATGTGGAGAGAGGCGGTCCCGCCCGGCTTCATATTCTCGGTGAAGGCATCGAGGCTCATCACACACAACAAGAAGCTTAAAGACCCGGAGACGACGCTCCCCAGGTTCTTCGAGAGGATAACGGCCCTCGGGGAAGGATTGGGCCCGGTGCTCTTTCAGCTCCCGCCCGCCTGGAGGCTCAACAAGGAGCGGCTTAAGACGTTCCTCGACGCCTTGAGCCCGGGTTTTCGCTACGCCTTCGAGTTCAGGGACCCGAGCTGGTTCGACGAAGGCGTCTTCGAACTCTTAAGGGAGAAGAACGCCGCGTTCTGCGTCTACGAATTCGACCGGATCCTCTCCCCGAAGGAGGTCACCGCCGACTTCGCCTACGTGAGGCTCCACGGCCCGGGAGGCAAGTACCGGGGGAGCTACGATGATGAGGCGCTAAAAGGCTGGGCAACGACCCTCAAGGCATGGCTTAAGCAGGGCGCGGCGGAGGTCTTCTGCTACTTCGACAACGACGAGGCCGGCTACGCGGCCCTGAACGCCATGAGGCTGAACGAGATCCTCGGGCTCAGGAAATATAACCGATAGCGCTACACATCGTGAAGCGGAAATGTTATAATCAGCACGTTTTTCAGGTACAAAGGCCGCTTACCGCGGATCGGTTTTTTTTGGCGTCAGTCTCGCTCGCGCGAGTCAGTAAAAGGCTTAAGGTTAAAGATGTCCGTATCATCACGCGCCACCGCCGTACCAGTTGTAAAGTCGCACCTTTCGCGCCTCCTTACCCTCTGCGTCACACCCATCAGGTTCCCTCTGAAGGCGCTCCTCGGCGCAACGGCCGCGAGCTCCGCCTTTGCCGCTTCTCTCATCTCCTTCTGGTACTTCTTCTCGGTCAAGGGGCTCTGGGCCGACTTCGTATTGCCGTCTTTTGCGGTCTTCTTCGTCTACGCCTCGGTCTCGGGCTACAGGTACTTATCCGAAAAAAAGAGGGCGAAAGAGATAAAGGGCATATTCAGCTCCTATGTGACGGAGAAGGTCGTAAACGAGCTCGTCAGAAATCCGGGGCTCGCGAGACTCGGCGGCGAGAGGAAGGAGGTCACGGTCCTCTTCGCCGACATAAAGGGGTTTACCGCCTTCTCGGAGAGGCACGAGCCCGAGGAGGTCGTCGCGCTCCTTAACGATTACCTGAAAACCATGACTGAGATAGTCTTCAGGTGGAACGGCACGCTGGATAAGTTCGTCGGCGACTCGATCATGGTATTCTGGGGCGCGCCCACCGAACAGCCGAACCACGCCGAGCTCGCCTTAAGGTGCGCCCTCGACATGCTCGGCAAACTCAAGAGACTCCAGAGGAGATGGGTCATCGAGGGCAAGGAGCCCTTCTCCATCGGCATAGGCATAAATACCGGGGAAGTGGTCGTAGGCAACATGGGGGTCGAGGGCAAGAAGATGGAGTACACGGTCATCGGCGACCACGTGAACCTGGGCGCAAGGGCCGAGGGGCTGACGCGCGAATTCGACGCGGAGATAATAATCACCGAGTTCACACGGAGAAAACTCGGTGAGACGTGCAAGAGGTTCGGCCACCTCTCGGTTACGGAGATGGACGCGGTAAGGGTACGGGGGAGGGAGAAGCCCGTCGTGGTATACGGCATCGAGCCGCTCTGCGCTCACGGGGGGTGAGCCTGACCGCGCTTTGAAGCTGAAAATACCCGCCTTTGGCGGGTATTTTTTTTGCCTCCGGGGATTGACAAGAAAGGAATCAAAACCATAATTGCATCATGGGGCGTTCTCTCGCATGGCCCCGGGCCTCACACAAGGAGGATCTCCATGAAATACCTGATCGTAAGACTTGGCCTCTCCGTTGCCCTCGTGCTTTTTTTGAGCGCCGCCTCCACTGCCCGCGACATGAAGGCAATGCGCGGTAGCGCTGTACAGGAGACTATACTTTCGCCTTCGGAGATCGAATGGAAAGACGGCCCCCCCGCGATCCCGAAGGGGGCGCAGATGGCGGTGCTCGAAGGGGACCCCTCGAAGAAAGCCCCGTTCACCATGCGCCTCAGATTCCCTGCGGGTTACGCCATACCCCCGCATTCGCACCCCGGGACAGAGCGCGTAACGGTGCTCTCAGGGGCGTTCAATCTGACTAAGGGAGAAAAACCGGACAAGTCGAAGGGGAAGGCTCTGCCGGCAGGGAGCTTCTTTATCATGGCCCCGAATACCAACCACTTCGCGTGGGCCGACGAAGAGACCGTCATCCAGATTCATACGCGGGGTCCCTGGCAGATAAACTACGCGAACCCGGAGGACGACCCCAGGAAGGCAGGCAAATAAAAAACGGCCCGCGTCCATGCGGGCCGTTTACATGGGCCGACAGTCGCTGAAAAACACGGGATGCGCGAAGCGGCTTGTCAGGCTTCGAATAAGCTCCTCCGCGGGGCCATGTTAGATACGAAGCAGACGGGGGTTTTGACCTGCTAATTGCCCTTATCCAGGTTCTTCAGCATCTCCGTGAAGTAGTCGTCCTGAATAGTGGTCGAATCCGCGCACTTCGGGCACTTGACAACCGCGCCTTTTTTGAGGTCCTTCGCCTTTTTCTTGAAGGTCGTCTGACACGAGGGGCAGGTTATGTCGATTACGAGCTCAGCCATCGTAAATATCTCCTTGAGTGATAGTATAATGACCTTTTTACCATAAACCGGCGCAAGAGGCAATACGACGTGAAAGGTGAAAGGGCCTTGTCCAGGAAGGACCCTCGCTAAAAAAAAAGGCCGCCCGGCTTAAAAGCCCGGCGGCCTTCAGGTTTTTCTGTCCCGGTTTCCTGGGCTACTTCTAAAAATTAGATATTTTTTTTGAGGTCAAGGAAGGGCGGAAATAAAAAGCGCAGTATATATGGGAATATGTGAGCTTTTTTATTTCAGCCCTGACACAGAGATCAGGAAAAATAGCAATTTCTTAGAGGTAGCCTTAGCTCAAGATCGACATCCCGGCTACTATCACGACTGTCAGAGAAATGGTCACTATATCGTACACGGTGCTTAAGGTGTTCATCTGTTTCCTTCTCATCTCGCCGCCTCCTTGTCATGTTTTTTTATCCGTCTCTTGACCTCCATTATAATGGAGAGAGATTAGAGGATTATTAGATAGTCACGGCTATTGGATATCCGGGCGACTGGGGAGTGCTTTTTTAACCTCTTGATTTTGCGCTACTATTTCAATGCGATGGCGCGCCGGTGAAATAATTGCGCATCTGTAATGCCGGTCCTGAGGGGGTACAAAGGCCGGGTGCCGATTTGGATGGAAAAAAAAATCCCTTGGAGTATAATCTACAAGGGTCTTTTCAGGATACATGAAAAGGTGACGGATGGAATACAGGTGCATAGTCTGCCCCATAGACGACACGGGCCTATCCGACAAGGCAGAGGAGACGGCGGCCTATCTTAGCGGCCTTACCGGAGCGCGCCTCATACTCGTCTATGTCATGCACAAATGGCACGACTCCGAGATACTTGTCACCGATTCCGAGGAATGGGGCAAGATTCACCAGAGGTGGCTCGACGACGGCAGAGAGCTCCTCGACAGGGAGGCGGAAAGGCTTAGGGCACGGGGGATGAGGAACATAAAGACAGAGCTCCGGGACGGCGAGACCGCCTACGAGATCATCCAGATAGCATTCGAACAGCACGCAAACCTCATCGTAATGGCGACCGAACGGGCCTCGCTCGTGGAAAAGCTCTTCGGGAACTCCGTTTCTTACAACGTCACCAACAACTCGCCCTGCCCGGTCCTCTGGGTCTACTCTGAGCCGAGGGAATAGAACTGCCCTGCGAGACGCGCATCCGCCTCAAAAATTGTTTCAGCACCCGAAATTCCGGAGGGGAAGATGACTTTCAAAAAGACATTCGCGTTTTTCATCCTGCTCGCGCTCCTGGTCCTGCCCAACGCCTCTTCTGCCGCCGGGATCGAAGAGCCCAAGGTCGAGTACTCGGCTGATTCCTACTTCGAGTCCGAGGGCATGTCGATGAAGTCCAGG
>JACREV010000204.1 GCA_016218095.1 Deltaproteobacteria bacterium
AAACATCTTCGCGGCGATGGTCTTTCTGACCTTGAGATACAGGAAGTTCGCCCCGGCCTTACTCGCGATAGCCTTCGCAGTCTCTTATTCGAGGGTCTATGTCGGGGTCCACTATCCCTTTGATGTGCTTTCGGGCGCGCTATTGGGCTCACTTATGGCCTACGGGTTCTCGATAGGGGAGAAGAAGTTCCTCCCAGGCAGGCTCAAGACCCTCGGGGCCCCCGAAGACGAAGACAAGGAGAGGGGCCCGTTTGAGGCATAGGAACCTTACCCTCCTTCTCATCGCGGTCCTCGCGGCGTTCAGGGTCCTCTACATCGTATACGGCCCCTTCGACATATCGCCGGACGAGGCCCACTACTGGGAGTGGTCGAGGAGGCTCGACCTCTCGTACTACAGCAAGGGGCCGGCTGTAGCCTATGTGATAGCCTTCTTCACCTCCGTCCTAGGGCCGACCGAGTTGGGCATTCGGCTCGGGGCCGTGGTGTTCTCGTCCCTTACGACATACCTTATCTACCTCCTCGGCAGGGATGTATTTGAAAGCGAGTCCGCCGGGTTCTACGGCGCGCTCCTGGTGAACGTCACGCCCATCTTTTCGATAGGCGCTATCCTCATGACGACCGACGTCCTCTTCATCTTCTTCTGGGTCCTTGCAGTCTACTGCCTCGCAAGGGCCCTTCAAGGAAAGGCTCGGTGGTGGTACTTATCCGGCCTTGTCATAGGGCTCGGCTTCCTCTCCAAGTACACGATGGTATTCATGTGCCTGTCGCTCTTCCTCCTTCTCGTCTTCTCGAAGAAGGAGAGGAGGTGGTTTTCAAGGCCCGAGCCTTATATAGCCGGAATTCTAAGCCTTATAGTCGTAACCCCCGTTATATACTGGAATATTTCTCATGGACAGGTTACAATAAGGCACACTATGGGGCAGGCCCATCTGGGTAGCGGGGGCCTTTCTCTCTCCTTGCTCGGCGATTTTATCGGTTCCCAGGCCTTGCTTGCCACCCCGTTTGTATTCCTGGGGCTTATCTTCGGCCTTGCAAGGTGCGCGGTGAAGGGCTGGAAGGAGGCAAAAAGCGGCCTCCTCCTCGTCTTCTTCACGGGCGCGCCGCTTTTTTTGTTCTTCGCTGTAAAATCCCTCCACGGCAAGGTCCAGGCGAATTGGGCCGTCGCCTCATACGCCGCGGCGTTCCCCGCGGCTGTCTGGGCGCTCGAAGGGGCAGGTAAAGGCTGGGTCAGGTACTTGAAGGCGGCGACTATCATCATGGCAATCGCCGCCTCTTTGGTAGTATACTTCCCGTGGACGCTAGGTGCGTTTGGCGAGGGCCTCATAAGGCGCCCCCCATATAACAGGGTCACTGGCTGGGCCGAGCTCGGCGAGAACGTCTCGCGCGAAAGCGTCCTCCTGGCGAAGGAAGGCCCGTTCTTCATAGCGAGCGACACCTACCAGATAACGAGCGAGCTCGCTCTATATACGAAGGGTAACCCCGTAACGTACAACATAGTCACCGGCGGGAGACGCATGAACCAGTACGACCTCTGGCCCGGCTACTTCGATCTCTCGGGCTATAACGCCCTGTACGTCAGGGGCGGGGACGCAGAGGCCGGCGGCGAGTTCATGGGGGCCTTCGAGCGGTGCGAGAAAGAGGCGGTCACGCTCCACTGGGGGGACGAGCCTCTAAAGGACTTCACCATCTTCCGCTGTTACGGCTTCAAGGGCATGGAAAGGCCCATTGAGTACGAGACATACTGACACCCACGGAGGGCGCGTTTGGAAGAGTCGGTTTCGATAGTCATACCCGTTTTCGAGGAAGAAGAGAGCCTGCCCCACCTCTACAAGGCGATTAAGGCAGTCACAGAGAAGCTCAATAGGAAGTACGAGATAGTCTTCGTCGACGACGGCTCAAAGGACGGCACCTTCAAGATACTCGAATCCATCCAGAAGAAGGACCCGAACGTCGTCGTCGTATCCTTCAGGCGTAACTTCGGCCAGACCGCGGCGATGGCCGCGGGGTTCGAGTACGCGAGCGGGGACATCGTCATCACGATGGACGCCGACCTGCAGAACGACCCGAACGACATACCGAAGCTCCTCGAAAAGATAAAAGACTGCGACGTCGTGAGCGGCTGGAGGAAGAACAGGCAGGACAAGTTCTTGTCGAGAAGGTTGCCGTCGATGATGGCCAACGGGCTAATTTCCAAGGTCACCGGGGTCGCGCTCCACGACTACGGATGCACGTTGAAGGCCTACAGGAAAGAGGTCATAAAGAACGTCCGCCTCTACGGAGAGATGCACAGGTTCATACCGGCTATCGCGAGCTGGGTGGGCGCGACGATCACAGAGGTGGAGACGACCCACCACGCGAGGAAGTTCGGCAAATCCAAGTACGGGATATCGAGGACGATCCGCGTCATACTCGATCTCATTACGGTCAAGTTCCTGCAATCCTTCTCGACGCGCCCCATACACGCCTTCGGCCCCGGCGGGCTCGTCATGGGCGCGCTCGGGTTTTTCATCGCGCTCTACCTGAGTTTTGAAAAGATCTTCATGGGCAAGGCGATCGGCGGCAGACCCCTCCTCATCCTCGCCGTCCTCCTCATAATACTCGGCGTCCAGCTCGTCATCATGGGGTTGCTCGGCGAGATGCTCGCGAGGGTCTACCACGAGTCCCAGGGCAAGCCCATATACACGGTCAAGAAGGTGCTCGGCAGATGAAGAACGTCATCTCGGTCATAGTAAAGATAGGCGTCTCTCTCGCCATCCTGTACTTCCTCTTCAGGAACATCGACCTCGAGGCGTTCTTGCGGACGGTCCTCTCGGTCAACCCCTACGCGGTCGTCTTTGTCGCCTTCCTCTTCATAGCCTCCCAGGCGACCTCGACCTTCCGCTGGTCGATAATATTAAAAAAAGACATGGACATATCGTACTTAAGGCTCCTGTCCATCTACTTCGTCGGCATGTTCTTCAACAACTTCCTCCCGACGATGGTCGGCGGGGACC
>JACREV010000024.1 GCA_016218095.1 Deltaproteobacteria bacterium
GTCTATCACGAAAAAGGACGTACTGCATGCGGCGGAGCTCGCCCGATTAGAGCTCACGGCAGAGGAGCAGGACCTCTACACGGAACAGCTCTCGCGCATACTCAACTATGTGGAGAAGCTCTCCGAGCTCGATACAAAGGGTGTCGCGCCGACGACCTACACCGTGCCTTTGAAGACCGTCATGCGCGCTGATGAATCAAAGCCGTCCCTTCCGCATGAGGAGGCGCTCTCGAACGCGCCGGACTCCGACAGGGGCTGCTTCAAAGTACCTAAGATAATCGAATAAGGAAGATAACAAAGGAGCCTGCAATTGGACCTGAACTCTCTTACCATACACGCGCTCTCCGAGAAGCTCTCGAAGAAAGAGGTATCCTCTGTCGAGGCTACGAAGGCGTACCTTGAAAGGATCGGAGTGGTCGACGCCCGGATAAAGGCATTCCTCATCGTCACCGCAGACGAGGCCTTGAAGCAGGCCGAAGAGGCCGACAAGAGGCGCGCGCAAAATAATAACGTAACGCCCCTTACAGGCGTCCCTGTATCGGTCAAGGACATATTCTGCACAAAAGGCATAAGGACTACTTGCGCGTCGAAAATACTTGCGGGCTTCGTCCCTCCTTACGACTCGACCGTCGTCGCAAGGCTTAAGGACGCGGGCGCGGTCATCCTCGGCAAGAACAACATGGACGAGTTCGCGATGGGCTCCTCAACTGAGAACTCGGCGTTCCAGAAGACCGCGAACCCCTGGGCGCTGGACAGAGTCCCCGGCGGCTCCTCTGGCGGCTCGGCGGCCTCGGTCGCGGCCCTTGAGTGCGCGGCCTCGGTCGGCACCGATACCGGAGGCTCTATACGCCAGCCCGCGGCGCTCTGCGGGGTCGTCGGCCTCAAGCCCACCTACGGCAGGGTGTCGAGGTTCGGGATGATAGCCTTCGCGTCGTCCCTCGACCAGGCGGGGCCTTTCACGAGGGATACAAAGGACTCCGCCATCATGCTCAAGGCCATGGCGGGCTTTGACCCGAAGGACTCGACATCCATCGACGTACCGGTGCCGGACTATCTCTCTGAAATTGAAAAGGGTGTGGCAGGCCTTAAGATTGGAATACCGAAAGAATACTTCATAGAGGGGATGGACGCGGAGGTAGAATCCTCCGTGAGAGAGGCGCTTAAGATACTCGAGAAGGAAGGGGCCGAGCTCGTGGACGTGTCGTTGCCGCACACCGAGTACGCGGTAGCGGTCTATTATCTCGTAGCCACCGCCGAGGCCTCGAGCAACCTCGCAAGGTACGACGGAGTAAAGTATGGGCTACGCGTGAACGAATCGGGCAACCTCCTCGACATGTACAAGAAGACGAGGGACAGGGGCTTCGGGGGCGAGGTGAAGCGGAGGATAATGCTCGGCACATATTCGCTCTCAGCGGGATACTACGACGCGTACTATAAGAAGGCGTCAGAGGTGCGGACACTCATAAAGAACGACTTCGAGACGGCGTTCAAGACATGCGACGTTATCGTAACCCCGACCTCTCCTACCCCAGCCTTCAGGTTCGGGGAAAAGGTCGCGGACCCGCTTACGATGTATCTATCCGACATATTCACGATATCGTGCAACCTTGCGGGCATCCCCGGCATATCGATCCCGTGCGGGTTCACGAAAGAGAACTTGCCGATAGGCCTTCAGATACTCGGGAAGTCTCTCGACGAATCAACGGTGCTTCGCGCCGCGCGCGCGTACGAGCGCGCCTCGGGGGCTTCTTTAAAGGCCCCGGCGCTTTAAAAATCCAAACGAGGATTATCAAGGGATGAAATACGAATCCGTCATAGGGCTTGAGGTCCACGCCCAGCTCCTTACCGACTCCAAGCTCTTCTGCGCCTGCTCGACGAAGTTCGGCTCCGGGCCGAACACACAGGTCTGCCCGGTCTGCCTGGGCCTGCCCGGCGTGCTCCCGGTGCTCAACAGGCGCGCCGTCGAGTACGCGGTAAAGATGGCGCTTGCCGTCGACTGCAGGGTGAACGCAAAGAGCGTCTTCGCGAGGAAGAACTACTTCTACCCGGACCTCCCCAAAGGGTATCAGATATCCCAGTACACGGAGCCCTTGGCCGAGCACGGCTATCTCGACATAGACACGAACGGCGGCAAGAGGATAGGCATAACCCGCATACACATGGAAGAGGACGCGGGGAAGCTCCTCCACGGCGAAGGCGCGGAAGACGCCGGGTACAGCTTCGTCGACCTCAACAGGGCGGGGGTGCCGCTTATCGAGATAGTCTCAGAGCCCGACATGCGCTCTGCGGACGAGGCGCAGGCTTACCTGAAGTCGCTCCGCGACATACTCGTATATCTGGAAATTTGCAGCGGCAACATGGAGGAGGGGAGTTTCCGTTGCGACGCGAACGTCTCCATAAGGCTTGTCGGCGCCGAGAAGCTCGGCACAAAGGCCGAGCTCAAGAACATGAACTCCTTCAAGTTCGTCAAAGAGGCGATTGAGTACGAGATAGAGCGGCAGATAGACGTGGTGGAATCCGGCGGCAAGGTCGTGCAGGAGACCCGCCTCTTCGATTCAGCCAAGGGCATCACGGCCTCCATGAGGTCGAAGGAGGAGGCGCACGACTACCGCTACTTCCCTGACCCTGACCTCCTGCCGCTCGTCGTAAGCACCGGCCTGATCGAAGAGCAGAGAAAGACCCTCCCCGAGCTACCCGAGGCGAAGAGGGTCCGGTTCATAAAGGACTACTCCATCCCGGCCTACGACGCGGGGGTGCTCACCGCATCCAAAGACCTCGCCAACTACTATGAAGAGGTCGTAAAGGTGACAAATGAGCCGAAGGTCTCCTCGAACTGGGTCATGGGCGAGCTCTTGAGGCTCCTTAAGGAAGACGGAAGGGATGTGAAAGACTGCGCCGTCGCCCCTGCTTCCATAGCCGAGCTTGTCGAGATGATAAAGAAAGGCGAGATAAGCGGCAAGATGGCCAAAGAGGTCTTCGAGGCGATGTACAAGACCGGGAAGCCGCCGAAGGAGATAGTCAAGTCAAAGGGCATGGCCCAGATATCGAATGAGGACGAGCTATCGAGGATAATCGACGAGGTCATCGCCGGAAACCCCGATAACTTCGCGAGGTACAAGGCGGGCCGGGTACAGCTCTTCGGGTTCTTTGTCGGCGAGACGATGAAGGCTACAAAGGGACAGGCGAACCCCCAGGTGATAAACAAGCTCCTCAAGGAAAAACTCGATAAGTAAAGGCCTCCTGATTTTAAAAACCCAAAAGGCCCGGCTTTCGCCGGGCCTTTGTAGTTTTTGGGAATTATTATTATTGTTGTTTATTCTTTGTTATTTTTCAAAAAACCCCGGGCATAGGTGAACGAAGCATAAGGGAGGAAGAGGCGAGCGCGCCGGGGGAGATTAGACGCGAAGCGCTCTAAGTGGAGCGCGAGCGGTCCTCGCCGGACTGGCAAAGTTCGTATCGAGACGATTAGTTTACCCTTACCTCAATAGCTTCCGAAGAACTCTGGCGCCGCGCCGAGCGGATGGGGGAGGAAGAAAGCGAGTGAACCCTATGCCCAAAAAAGCCCGGCAGGGCGCAAAAGGCCTTTGAGCAACCCACACTGGGT
Source organism: Deltaproteobacteria bacterium (assembly GCA_016218095.1). GTDB lineage: Bacteria > Desulfobacterota > GWC2-55-46 > GWC2-55-46 > GWC2-55-46 > GWB2-55-19. The sequence goes on from JACREV010000024.1 coordinate 3,605, forward strand.
CTCAAAAAAATTCATTTTTTAACCCGTCCTCGACTCAAAAACCCCCGCCAACACCAACGCCCCTCCTCCTAAAAAAAGCGCCAAAAGAAAAACACCCGGTACAAGCCCGGCCTTGAGACCTAAAAGGGCGTTAAGGAAGCCGAGCCCCAAAAGGACGCTTCCGAAGAACTTCTTTCCCGCGCCTCTCCGTCTCATCCCCTGTACCTTGATTTAATCTCGGCCATCACATCGGGCGTTATCTCGGGGAGCCCCTTCGCCTGCGCGTACCTCTCGACACCCTTCTTGACCATCGGCCTTAAAAACGCCGGGACCTTTGAAAGCCTCTCTATCGCCTCTTCCGTCCACAGAGGCTCGCCCTTATCCAAGGCGGCCTTGCCCTCAGGCTCGTACGAGCACCAGGCGTCCTCGCCCATGACGTCCCCGGTATCGGAGAGCGCCCTGGCCCTGCACCCGCCGCAGGTCTCGGCGAATTCGCATTCCCTGCAACGGCCCTTGAGCGAGGGCGCGGCGAGGAGCTTAAACGATGCGTCCCGTGCGATGATCTCCGCGATGGAAAAGTCTCTCAAACTCATCGATTGTTTTGTGACAGGCATGTACGGGCACGGGGTCACGAGACCCTCGGGGGATATCCTCATGTATCCTTTTCCGGCGATGCACCCCGATGTGCCTGTTGAGAGGGCCGATGAAGGTCCAGAGAGCCTCAATATGTGCGGGGCGCATCGCGCGCGCGCTGCAACACCGCCTTCACCGGAGATTTCAATAATATCTTTCAGCGCCTCTTCGTATTCGGAAGGTGTTATGTCGCTCATCTTCTCCCCCCTGCCCGTGCATACGAGGAAGAAGAAGTGGACGGCGCGCGCGCCGGTCTTTCCCGCGAACGAGGCGAGTCTGCTGAGCCTCCCCAGGTTCTCCTTCACGACCGTCGCGTGAATCTGAAAATCCACGCCGGCTTCCTTAAGATACTCGAGCCCCTCGATGGTCTTCTGCCACGCGCCTTCCATTCCACGGAAGCCGTCGTGAAAGGATGGAGATGCCGAATCGACGCTCACACCCGCGCCCTTTATGCCGCTATCACGGATGCGCCCTGCGGCTTCTCTGTCTATGAGCGTCCCGTTCGTCCCGAGTACGACCGTAAGCCCTTTTGAATTTGCGTATGATGCGACCTCGAATATATCCGGCCGGAGGAGCGGCTCGCCGCCAGTAAGGATGAGCATCGCGCCCGGAGCTTCGTCCGCTATCTTATCGACAAACCCGAAGGCCTCGGCGGTAGAGACGTCGTCCCTCCCATCGAGCTCGCCTGCGTCAAGGTAGCAGTGGGCGCATTTCAAGTTGCACCTTTTTGTGATGTTCCATGAGATGAGGAAGGGTTTTGTGGAGGGGTCCGTCATCTACCGAGGCGCTCCCTGACCTTACGCATGAATTGAGGGGTTATCACCGCGACACCATCTTTCCGCGCCGCGTCTTCGGCCATCTTCTTCACCATCTGCCGGACGAAAGAGGGGATAGACGAGAGTATCTTCTCTGCCTCTGAGTCCCATTCCACGCCAGATGCGGACGTTTGAGGCAACGCCGCCTTTTTCGATGTAATGAGTATATTGCACGGCGCTTCGCGAAGGCAATTCTCCGCGACAGACCCTATATCGAGCATATCGGTCGCGTGCGCGCCGGTACGACCGAGCGCGAGTATAAAGGGCATCTCCGTACGGCAGTACCTGATCATCTCTGCCGAGGCCTTGCCTGAAAGGAGGGTCGTCTTGAGGTTTACGCCTTTTGCTCCCGCCATCTTCGCGGCTCCCTCAAGGTGGCCGGCGTAAATATGGGCAAGCCCCTTGTCTATTATCTCGTCGTGAAGCTTTTCCTGCTCCTTGAAGCGGAAGAGCCTCCCCGCCTCCTCCGACAATACCCCTGCTATCGAGCGGAAGGCGGTCCTGTGGAAGTCGGGGTCGAACGCGCTTACGGCCTCGACACCTGTTTTGAAAATTTTTGAGAGATAAATAGCCGCGTCCAGCGCACCGAAAGACGCGGTGCTTCCGTCTATCGCGGCGACAATTTCGCCTGAAGGCCCGGAGAACGAGGCGTCCTTCATTATAAGGAGGTCGGTCTTTACGCGCCTTGCGACCCTCTCGACGACGGACCCTATCCTCGAGAGCCCGGTCTTTCCGAGCCCGTGAGCGCCCATTACCACGAGGTCGTAGGGGTTCTCTTCCGCCTCTTTGACTATCTCTTCGAAGTTCTTGCCTTCCCTGCTGACACCAATTGCGCTTAGCCCCAGCCCTTCGGCCCTCGCGAGGAAGGGCGCGATGTAGGAGTCCGAAATAATCTTGAGCCCCTGTTCTATGAGCCCCGCGTGTACCGCCCGCTGCTCTTTCAACTTCTCTTCGGCCTTGTATTCGGGGGGGAGCCCGCCTTCCATCTCTTTGAACCGCTCGCTATGGAGCCGGGCCGCGTATACGTGACAGCCGGCGACGGTCGCGCGCGAGGTAACAGCGATGCGTAACCCCGCCTCCACGCCTGAGTTGGCGTAATCCGAGTTATCAAGACAGAAGAGTATATTCCTGTACATGCGCCCTATTTTATCATAATTGCGCCAAACAAAAAAAGCGGGGGTCCTCGCCGGACGGGCAAAGTTCATATAGAGATGACTTGATTACTCTATCCTCGAGAGCTCCCGAAGGATTTTGGCTGTGCGCCGAGCACCCTCGCCGGACGGGCAAATTCATATCGAGTTGTAAAAGGGTTTGTTGGACTGAGGATTCCCTGGACGACTTTGGCTGGCGCCGAGCGGCCCCGCTTTAATCTAATCAAATCTGTCATTGCGAGCGCGGCGAAAATCTGATCTTTTCAAAATCAACCCATTGAGATTGCTTCGTCGCTACCTCGGCTGGGCAAAGCCGCTTGATATGGATTTGCCGATCGGCGAGGACCGCTCCTCGCAATGACGACCAAGGTTTCTTTAAAACAGCCTTATCTGCGCAGGCCCCGTGCGCCTCGGCTCCTCGGCCTTGCCGAATATCCTGATCTTCCCGAACTCGCCGTCAAACCCCGGGGTTATGCCTATGTCGCCGCTACGGACCTTTGCGACGGCCAGCGCGACCTTCTCCCCTGCGAGCCGCGCAATCTCGGCGACATCCATATCGAGGAGTATGGCGAACTCGCTACCCGCCTCGGTCGTCAGCCTCCTGTATTCCTTCTGTACCTTGTTCGAGGCAGGGCCTACCTCGAAGGCCTCCGAGAGTATCTCTTCGAGCGGCACCATCTGCCGCGCAGGTATCGCGCCCGGCGATTTGTACCCCACGGGCCTGTCAGAGAGCTCCTCTACCCTGGACATGACGCCGACGGTCAGCCCCTTGCGGCAGACCGGGCAGACTTTGTCAGCCGCCTTCGACTCCTCCGGCGAATAAAGCACACCGCACTCCCTGTGGCCGTCGTAGTGGTACTTCCCCTCTTCGGGGTAGAACTCGACTGTATAGAGGAAACGCTTCGCGTCCTTTGTCCTGATTATCCCGGTTATCTCATTGTACGACGGCGCGCAGTCGAAGACATTCGCCTCCCTCCCCAATTTCGAGGGCGAGTGAGCGTCTGAATTCGATATCAAAGTAATGTTGTCGAGCGCGGATAACCTCCAGTTCATCTCAGGGTTAGAGGACAGCCCGGTCTCTATCGCCCTGATATGCTCTGCGAGGTCCCCGAAGCACTCGTCAATGGAATCAAACCCTGACTTCGACCCGAATATCGAGAACCACGGCGTCCACGCGTGCGCGGGTATGAGCATGGCCTCAGGTGAGGCGTCGAGGACGATCTTCAAGAGGTCTTGCGCGGAAAACCCGAAGATGGGCCTGCCGTCGGACTTTATGTTCCCGAGCCTCCCCAAGGCAGAGTTCATTTTTTGCACGGCCTCGATCGACGGCGCGAGGAGGAGGGAGTGCATCTTCCTAACCCTCCCGCCCTGAGAAAATATATTGCTCACCTCGGCGGTCAAGATGAAGCGCGGGCCTTCGCCTTTGCCCTCCTTGAGCGTATAAAGCCCGCCTTCGGCGGGCTCAAGCAGGTCAATGATAGCGGCGAAGTGAGCCGGGTGGGTGAAGTCCCCGGTGCCGACGACGTCTATCCCCTTTATCCGGGCCCACTCGGCGATTACCGGGAGCGTCATCGCCCTGCTCGTCGCCCGAGAATATTTGCTGTGTACGTGGAGGTCGGCTATGAGGCGCACTTACAATCCCATTATATTAAAACCTGAATCGACGTATATCGTCTCTCCGGTCACGCCGCTTGAGAGCTCGCTCAATAGGTAGAGCGCGGTCCTGGCGACGTCCTCCTGCGTGACGTTACGGCGTAGAGGCGACTTATTCTCGACGACGTCCAGTATCTGCTTGAACCCGGATATGCCCATCGCCGCGAGCGTCCTTACCGGCCCGGCGGAGATCGTATTTATCCTTATCCCCTTGGGGCCCAAGTCCGCGGAGAGGTACTTTACGCATGTCTCTAGGGCCGCCTTCGCGACCCCCATCACATTGTAGTTTGCTATGACCTTCTCGGCACCGTAGTAGCTCAAGGTCACAAAAGCGCCGTTCCTGCCTTCCATGAGCGGCGCGGCCGCCTTCGCGAGCGCGACGAGCGAAAAGGCGCTTACGTCCATCGCTATCCTGAACCCCTCCCGCGAGGTGTTCATGAACTCGCCCTTCAATTCCTCCTTCTTCGCAAAGGCGAGCGAGTGGACGAGCGCGTCAAGCCCGCCCCACTCCTCCCTGATCCTCTTGAAGACCGCCTCGATCTCATCGTCTTTCGTAACGTCGCATGGCATTATTATCTTCGAGCCGAGGGACTCGGCGAGCGGCACGACCCTGGATTCGAGCGCCTCGCCCGCGTAGGTGAAGGCGAGCTCCATCCCCTCTTTTTTGAGTATCTGGGCTATGGCCCAGGCTATCGATTTTTCGTTCGCAACCCCGAATATAACGCCCTTTCTGCCGTTCAAGAGCCCCATCGGAACCTCCCTTTAAAACATTCTATTTTCATCAATGTCCCCATTTCTCTACCATTAATAGCTTGTCAATTCAACAGCTACTTTCCTCATGGCTTGCCAGAGCCCCCCTTTTCTGATAGATTTATAGGGCGCGCCCATAAGTGCCTGAAAAAATTGCAAAAGGGGCCTTGATGCGCTACAAAAGGGTTAGCCCGAGACGCGGAGGTTCAAGATGACTTTCGAGAAGATCGAAGAGAAAGAGGCCGTAAAGAGGGCGGCGCTCATAGAGGTCAACGGTTACAGGTTCTACTCCCTCCTTGCCGAGCGGACCGAGAGCGGCAGGGCGAAGACGGTATTTAAAAAACTCGCCGAGGACGAAAAGAAGCACCTCAAGGTGATAGAGAACAAATACTTCCCGGAGGCGGGGTTCACCGACCAGGTGACTGACGAGGAGCTCGTCATAGAGGACTACATAGACAGCATGGGAGCATCCGACATATTCACGAAGCGGATAAACGTCGAAGACCTTCTCCGCATAGTCGACACCACGAAAAAGGCCCTCATCGTCGCGCTCGACACGGAGCGGCACTCGGTCAGGTACTTCGAGGACCTCTCCAAAAAATCGGAGACTTCCGAGGGCAGGCGCATGTACAACGCGCTCGCCGACGAGGAGAGGGGACATGTGAGCGAGATAGAAGGCCTCCTCACGCTGGAGGCGTAACCCACCGATGCCAGAGCTAAGACTTAACCTCGTCACAAGGGAATGGGTCATCATAGCGACAGAGCGCGCCAAGAGGCCCATGGACTTCAAGAACTCGATAGACAAGCGGATAATCCCCGAGTTCCTGAAGACCTGCCCCTTCTGCCCCGGCAACGAATCAAAGACGCCCTCCGAGCGCTCCCGGCTCCCGCTCGAAGGCCCCTGGAGGGTCAGGACCGTCGACAACAAGTACCCCGCCCTCGGCAAGGGCGAGAAGAAGCTCTCCGCCGACGGGTTCAGGCGCTCGGTCTCCGGTGTGGGCATACACGAGGTTATAGTAGAGAGCCCGGTCCACAACCAGACGACCGCGCTCATGACCCTGCCCGAAATAGAAGACATCTTCCGTACCTACAGGGGCCGCTTCATCGAGGCGCACAAGGACCCGCGCGTCGAGCACACGATACTGTTCAAGAACCACGGCGAGGACGCGGGCGTAACGATCGAGCACACGCACTCGCAACTCGTCGCCGTCCCGGTCGTCCCAATACAGATAAGGGACAGGGTCCAGGCCGCGCTCCATTTTTTCGACGACACCGGCGAGTGCATGCTCTGCGCGATGATCAGGAGGGAGCGCGAAGAGGGGGTAAGGGTCGTATTGGAGACCGACCGTTTCCTGACATTCGTCCCCTACGCCGCGCTCTCGCCCTTCCACACATGGATATTCCCCAAGAGGCACTCGGCGGCGTTCTCGACGATCGACGACGGGGAGATAAAGGAGATAGCCTACCACCTGAAGGCCCTCCTGTCTAAGTTCTACTACGGGTTGGAGGACCCGGCCTACAACTATGTCATAAGGTCGGGGCGTCCCCAGGACGACGGGAACGAATACTGCCACTGGTACCTGTCCATCGTCCCCCGCCTCACCAAGGCCGCGGGCTTCGAGCTAGGCAGCGGCATGTTCATCAACACCGTCGTGCCTGAAAAGAGCGCGGAGTTTTTAAGGTCCGTCCGCGTGGAGCAGTCGCGCTGATGGGTGTCCACAGGAACCCGCTCCCGACCGTCGATATCATCATAGAACTCAAGGGCGGGATAGTCCTTATAGAGAGGAAGAACCCGCCCTTGGGATGGGCCATCCCCGGAGGTTTCGTCGACGCGGGAGAGTCCCTTGAAGACGCGGCGAGAAGAGAGGCGCTTGAGGAGACCTCTTTGAGGGTGCGCCTTAAGTGCCAGCTCCACGCCTACTCGGACCCGAAGAGGGACCCGCGCTTCCATACCGTATCCGTCGTATTCGTCGCCGAGGCCGAAGGAACCCCGCGAGCCGAGGACGACGCCAAGAATGTAGCCGTATTTTCGGAATCCGATATCCCCAAAAACCTCGCCTTCGACCACGCCAAAATACTCTCCGATTACTTCAGATGGAAAAGGGAAGGGTTTAGGGTGTTTGAGATTGGGTAGTTGTGGGTTCAGGTTGTAACCTGAACCCGAAAAAGGTTATATGATCATTAAATACCTGAAGATCATTGGATTAGTGCTCGCAGGTTTTTTCCTGGGAGTGTGGGTTTGCTCTTATTTGGTACCTGACATTGGGGGAGAGCGTGATAAAGCGGCGCGCCTTGTTCTGGAAGACGCATCTGTCTGGTTTATAGAAAAGGGCCTCTCAGAATATTATGATGGGAAAAGCTTGAAAAAGATCGCAGAGCGATTGGAAAAGAATGGAGCGCATTTATCTACCTCTATTGTGATAGACCGGAATGATGAGCTGGCTGAGATATTATTGGAATATTATTGGGTCGGTGATTGGGTGCGTTGCTATACGCGAAAAGAATCAAAAGGGAAGATATATGAATATTGGGTAATATATAGAAGCGCCAGGCGCGATGATGTGAAAAAAGAGATTTATTTTCTGGTGACCGCGGCGGATGCTTTAAACAAAAAAAGGGAGATACTGCATCGCTCGGGAAGATTCTTTTCAAAGTATCTCTTGTCGGATGGGAGTTACCTGAACTTCCCTGTCGATGATGACAGACAAATTTATGAGCTTAAACCCTGGAGGAGCTTTCAGGAGGCGTATGCCAATACGGAGCTGGATGGGATAGAAGTGCTCTTTGAGAATGGCCGATATATCAGAAGGAAAAGGTGATTGATATTCAGTTGTGAGAACATTGGTAGGGAGTTAAAAAAAAGAGAATACGGATTTGTCGGGTTACGCTACGCTAACCCGACCTACAAGAAAAGCTATTCGCAAGCATGTGAAAGATGTTTTTGTTCTGTTTTTACAAACACACGGGCGCATGGCGGAGAGCGCCTAAGGGAGGCGGAGGCGAGCGCGCCGGGGTAGATTAGACGCGAAGCGCTCAAGGGGGCGCGCGAGCGGGTGGGGGAGGTGGAAAGCGCTCGGAGCCATCGCCAAAAGTGCGCGGAGCGCGCAAAAGGGCCTTGGGCAAAAAGACTCAAATAGTCATACAAGCGCATATCGGATTACGAAATAAAGGGTTCAGGTTGCAAACCTGAACCCGCATGGAGATTTTATAATCCCCCTCAGTCCCCCTTTAGAAAGGGGGAGCTAAAAGGTTCACACCCTCAGTCCCCTCCCGTCGAGGGAGGGGAGGTAAAATAGAAAAACAAGGTGCGTGGATATGAAAACTGGTTTTTTGCAGACAAGGCCGGTATTCGGGGA
>JACREV010000025.1 GCA_016218095.1 Deltaproteobacteria bacterium
CCTCCGCGCAAGCTCCGTGTACGCCTCGTCCATCTCTATGCCCTCATTCGATAGGAGCACCATCGAGTGGAAGAGGAGGTCGCAGAACTCGTATACGACGTCGTCTTTCCCTTTCTCGCGCGCGGCCTCGATGAGCTCGGCGGACTCTTCAGCGACCTTCTCGAGTATCTTCGGCAACCCCCTGGCATACAAGGAGGCGACGTAGGATTTGTCCGGCTCTGCCTTCTTCCTCTCCTTTATTATACTATAAAGCTCGGTCAGGACGCGAGGGCCCGTTGGTTTCGCTCCTTTTCCGTCGAGCGACCTGTAAAAGCAGGTCCTCTCTCCTGTGTGGCAGGCTGGCCCGAGCGGCTCGACGAGCAGAAGTATCGTATCCCCGTCGCAGTCGTAGAGGACGGACTTCACGTTCTGGTAATTGCCCGAGGTGTCGCCCTTGAGCCACAGGGCCTTCCTCGACCTCGACCAGTAATGGGCCCTGCCGGTTGAAAGCGTCAAAGAGAGCGCCTCTTTGTTCATGTACGCGAGCATCAATACCTCTCCGGTACTGGCGTCCTGCGCTATCGCGGGGACTAACCCCTGTTCGTTGAATTTAATGTTATCAAGGTCCATCAAGTCCTCCTGTCTACGGTTTGAAATCGTATAATAACGCCTCACCCGTGTCAATATATTAAGAAGTGACCGAAAGGGCAAATCCGTATCCAGCGGCGGGTATACAAACAACACCGAAGCCGCCGGATTTGAATCCGGCCGTACGCCGGGTACCGCCTTGACTCATCTGTTTTCTGCTGATAGACTTGCCCTATGCCCGTCAATATAATCGAGAAAATCGAAGTAAAATACCTGCAGATAATAAACGAAAAAGGCGAGGCCGACCCAAACCTCATCCCGTCGGTCTCGGACGACGAGATAACGAGGTTCTTCGAGACGATCATACTCGCCAGGGCCTTCAACCAGCGTGCCTTGAGCCTCCAGAGGGAAGGCAGGATCGGCACCTATGCTTCGATACTCGGCCAGGAGGCGTCCCAGGTGGGGAGCGCGCTCGCCTTCTCGGTCGAAGACTGGCTCTTCCCGTCGTTCAGGGAATCCGGGGTCCTCGTCGCCAAGGGTTATCCGATGTGGATGCTCTACAGGTACTGGGCAGGGGACGAGCGCGGGATGAAGTGCCCGGAGAACCTCAACATATTTCCTATGAGCGTCCCGGTTGGCACGCATGTCCCGCACGCCACCGGCGCGGCATGGGCCATGAAATTGAAGGGCCACAGGAAGGCCGCGGGGGTGTACTTCGGCGACGGCGGGTCTTCCAAGGGGGACTTTCACGAGGGGCTCAACTTCGCCGGGGTCTTCAAGGCCCCGGTCGTATTCCTCTGCCAGAACAACCAGTGGGCGATATCCGTCCCCCGGAGCCTTCAGACGGCCGCGAAGACCATAGCACAGAAGGCCTACGCTCACGGATTCGAGGGGATACAGGTCGACGGCAACGACGCGGCGGCGGTATACAAGGCGACGAAAGACGCTGTCGAGAAGGCGAAAAACGGAGGCGGCCCGACCCTCATTGAGTGCTTCACCTACAGGCTCGACGACCACACTACGGCAGACGACGCCTCACGATACAGGGCAAAGGAAGAGGTCGAGGCATGGAGGGCGAAGGAGCCGTTAGTGAGGCTCCGCCTCTACCTCGAGAAAAAAGGCAAGTGGACGAAGGAGTACGAGGAGGGCGTCACGAAGAAGGCCCAGGAGTCGGTCGACGCCGAGATAAAGAAGGCCGAAGCCTACCCGCCCCCAGACCCGGCGGACCTCATCCGCTACACATACGCGGAGCTCACCCCGAGGCAGAAAAAGGAGATGAAGGAGTCCGGATGGGGAAGCTGAACATCGTAGGCGCGATAAACTCCGCGCTCTCCGAGGAGATGGAGCGGGACCGCGACGTCATCGTCATCGGAGAGGACGTCGGCAGGGACGGCGGGGTCTTCAGGGTCACCGAAGGGTTGCTCGCTAAATTCGGCCCCGAGCGCATTATCGACACGCCCTTATCCGAGCTCGGCATCATAGGCGCGGCGATAGGGCTCGCGGCATACGGAATGAAGCCCGTCGCCGAGATACAGTTCATGGGGTTTTTATACGCCGGGCTCGAGCAGGTATTCTCCCACGCCGTCCGCATCCGTTCGCGCTCGCGCGGGCGTTTTTCCGTGCCCATGGTCATACGCACGCCGTACGGCATCGGCATAAAGCCGCCGGAGCTCCATTCGGAATCGTCCGAGGCCCTTTTTTGCCACATGCCCGGCATAAAGGTCGTAGTCCCATCGACCCCGTACAACGCAAAGGGGCTCCTCAAATCAGCCATACGGGACCCGGATACAGTCCTCTTCATGGAGCCATCGCGCTTATACAGGTCGATCAAAGCGGATGTGCCGGACGGAGACTATACCGTGCCGCTCGGAAGGGCCTCGATCCACCAGGAAGGACGCGACCTCACGGTCGTATCCTGGGGCACGATGCTCCACAGGGCGTCTGAAGCCGCCGAGGGGTTCGACGCCGAGATAATAGACCTTATGACCTTGAAGCCCTTTGACGAGGAGGCGGTCCTCACATCCGTCAAAAAGACCGGCAGGCTCGTCATAGTGCATGAGGCGCCGCGCATCGCCGGGTTCGGCGCGGAGGTCGCGGCGCTCGTAGCCGAAGAGGCTATCGAGTACCTCAAGGCCCCGGTACTCAGGGTGGCCGGCCTCGAGGCCGTCGTACCCATGGCCCGCCTCGAAGACTACTACATGCCATCGCTTGAGCGCATAAGGAAGGCGTACGAGAAGGTAATGCGGTATTGAGCAGGTATCCCTTAAATAGCTATCGCTGACCGGGGAGAACAACTGAGAGAACCTTTTTGTAAAAAGGTTCTCTCAGACTCTCTCCAAAAACTTTCAGCTCTTCCGGAAAAGGCCCCCACATTAACAATTTGGGAGCATATACCTTTTAAAAACCCGTTCACCTTTAATGGCGTCCTTGTGGGGGCCTTTTCCGGAACTAAAAGTCTTTGAAGGGGGTTTGGGGGAAACTTTCTACAGAAAGTTTCATCCCAACTGTTCTTCCTGATTTGCGACAGGCTATCCAAGGAGGATTCATGCTATACGAGTTCAAGCTGCCGGACCTCGGCGAGGGGATAACCGAAGGCGAGGTCGTGAGCTGGAAGGTGAAAGAGGGGATGGAGGTCGAGGAGCACCAGGTCGTCATGGAGGTCGAGACCGACAAGGCGATCGTCGAGGTGCCTTCGCCTAAGAAGGGAAAGGTCGTGCGTATCGGCAAGGCCGAGGGCGAGGTCGTCAAGGTCGGGGAGACGCTCCTTGTGATAGAGGTAGCGGGGGCCGTAGAAGAGCCCGTTGAGAAAAAGGCCGCGGAAGAGGAGAGGGCGCGCCCTCCTTCCTATTCTGTTGTGGGGACGATGCCCGAGAAGGAGGAGGTGCTCGCCTCCCCCAAGGCGAGGGCGCTCGCGAGGGAGCTCAAGGTCGATATCTCGATGGTAAGCGGCACCGGGCCCGGAGGCATAATCACAGAGGACGATGTCAGGGGGGCAACGGGCGCGCGGAGACCCGAGCCTCCTGCGCCCGCACCGGAGGTCGCAGAGGTACGGAAAGAGGCGCCGAAGGCCGATAAGTACGGGGCGGTCGAGCGTATACCCATAAAAGGGGTGAGGCGCTCGATAGCGAAAAACCTCCTTGCGTCGCAGAGGACCGCGGCCTTTGTGACCGGCATGGACGAGGCAGACGTGACCGAGCTCTGGGACCTTAGGGTCAGAGAGCGGAGGGTCGCGAGGGAAAAGGGGGTGCACCTCACATTCCTCCCGTTCTTCATGAAGGCGGTCCAGCACGCCCTTGCCGCGCACCCGGCGTTCAACGGATCCGTCGACGAGGAGAGGAACGAGATAATCTTAAAAAAATATTACAACATAGGCGTGGCCGTGATGACGCCCGACGGCCTCATGGTCTCGGTGGTGAAAAACGTCGAGAAGAAGACGATACTCGAGCTCGCAGTCGAACTGCAGGAGCTCAGCAAAAAGGCGAGGGACAGGAAGATAACGCTCGATGAATTGAAAGGCTCCTCCTTCACCATAAGCAACTACGGCTCTTTCGGCGGCATCTACGCGACCCCCATAATAAACTATCCGGACATCGCGATACTCGGCACAGGGAAGATAAGCGAGAAGCCCTGGGTAAAGGACGGCTCGATAGTGATAAGGAAGATACTCCCCCTTTCGCTCACCTTCGACCACCGCGTCGTCGACGGCGCGGACGCGTCGATGTTCTTATCCAAGGTGGTCAAGTACCTCGAAGACCCGGCGCGCATATTCATAGAGAGCGCGTAGGGGGTCCGGTTCCGGTTTTTAGCGTAAAAGGGTTGTCTCGACAGGCGCGGTTTTCGAACCGCGCCTGTTTTGTTTCGAATCGATAATCTCCCCTCACCCCTCTTTATAAAAGAGGGGGATTGAAATACAGCTTGTCATTCCCGCGCGCGGCGTTTTTGTCATGGCGAGTAGCTTGTTCGCTACGAAGCAATCTTCGGGATATATTCGCCAAAAGATTAGATTGCTTCGCTTCGCTCGCAATGACAGGGAGGCAGGGGTGGGCTATGCCCACCATTTTCGGAAGTGTTTTGTTTTGGTGGGCGGAGCCCACCCTTGTATATTAGAACCAGTGGATTTTAAGGCCGCTACTTGGTAAAAGTTACCCTGGGACGCCGGAGTAATGACGGGGAAGATGAGCCTGTGCCCACCCTTTGGCCTGTAAGCCTGTTTTGTAGATTAGGTCTCTTTCCCCGATGCTTTGTTCTAAAGGTCGAACGGTATCTTAAGCCTCCCTCCGGGATGAGCTTGTATTTGCAAGGTTGATCTGAACGAAGTCTTTACCAGCGGCGCTATCCCTCACAAGGAGGCTCTATGGCTGAAACAGTGCTCGGCATCGACATCGGCAAAAAGAAGTTCGAAGTGCTCCTTCTCGTCAATGGAAAGGCCAAATCCAAGTCCTTAAAGAATAGCAAGGAAGGGTTCGTTGCCCTTTCGCAGTGGCTTAATAAACACTGCGCTGGTTTTGTACACGCCTGCATGGAGGCCACAGGCAGCTACGGCGACGAGCTCGCCATCTATCTCTACGATGCCGGACACACAGTAAGCATCGTAAACCCGGCCCGCATCAAGGGCTTTGCGCAGAGCGAGCTCGTCCGCACAAAGACCGACGC
>JACREV010000205.1 GCA_016218095.1 Deltaproteobacteria bacterium
TCATCCCCTTTAAAAGCCTTATCCTCTCCTCAACCGGCGGGTGCGAGTAGTTGAAAAATACGTAGAGCGGGTGAGGGAAGGGGTTGGACAGGTTGTCCTCGGTGAGTTTTACCAACGCGCTGGTCATGGCGTCCGCGCCTGAAAGTTTTGCCGCGTAGGCATCGGCCTCCCTCTCGTGCCTCCTCGAAATTGCGTGCAGGACCGGCGCTATGAAAAACCCGGCTATCGACCAGAGCATCGAGAGGCAGACGAGCTTCGCGAAAAAGCCCGGGTCTCCGAGCCCGAAGAGGCGGGCGAGGAGGTCCCCGTCGATCAGCCTGAACGAGATGTAGAACGCCGCAAGCGACCCGGCCTCAATGAGAAACAAGTGCTTCAAAAGGTGGTGACGCCTCCAGTGGCCTATCTCGTGCGCGAGGACGGAGGCCGCTTCCGCCGGGGTGAGGTTTATAAGAAGGGTGTCGAAGAGGACTATCCTTTTAACCGACCCGAGGCCGGTAAAGTACGCGTTAGTGTGGCGCGTCCTCCGGGAGGCGTCTATCTTCTGTATCGCCTTTATCCTTATACCCGCCAGTTCCGCGAGCGACTCTATCTTTTCCTTCACCCGCTCGTCGTCGACGGGCTCGAACTTGTTGAAGAGAGGCTCGATGACATAAGGCGAGACGTACATCATGAATATCGAGAATACGAGGAAAAAGGCCCACCCGATGAGCCACCATAGGCCGGGAAAGGACTTGACGATGAAAAGCCCGAGCGCCGCCACAACCGAAAAAAGGACGGTAGAGAGCGCGAGGGATTTTACGAGGTCTGTGATCCAGAGGGCCGGGGTCATGGCGCTGAAGCCGTGCCTCTTTTCTATACCGAAAGTCCCGTATAGGGAAAACGGGACGGATACAAGCTCACCGGCAAACGAAAGGATGAGAAAGAAGACTATGCCCGAGGGGATGAAGCCGAGACCGAAGGAAGCGACCCATTTGTCATAATATTCAAGAAAGCCGAAGACAAAGGCGAGGAGGAGAAAGCTGGTGATAATGGATGAAAGGACGGCGAATCGGGTGTTCTCGGAGAGGTACGCCCGCGACCTCTCCAGAATATCCTCTCCTATGCGCCCATCGAGCGCGGGCCCCCTGTTTTTTTGGAGGCTGCGGAGGTTCAAGAGGCTCAACCACCAGCCTAAGGCGGTCTTGAGGATAAATAAGATGGCTATTGCGAGCGGGCCTTGTCCCATGGCCTATGATTCTATCAGGTAAATGCGGAATAGGGAATGGAGGAGGCCGCCGTTCAGGTTATTTCACCTTTTTCCCTGTCAGGACGCCACACTCCAAACGGGCTACCAATCAGAGCTGAAAAAGACCTCGACCACCTTCGGGTCGAGGTCTTTTCCTGCAAGGGACTTCACGTGCTCCCTTATCCGTTCGTCGTCCCAGGCCTTCCTGTACGGGCGGTCGGAGTGGAGCGCGTCCCAGATGTCGACAAGGGTGAATATCCTCGCCGAAAGCGGAATGTCGGCGCCCTTAAGCCCCCTCGGATACCCGGAGCCGTCCCATTTTTCGTGGTGGCATAAGGGGATGTCGAGCGCAGGGCGGAGGTAATGGATGGGGCTCAAGAGGTCGTAGGCGTAGACAGGGTGCTTCTTCATTATCTCCATCTCGTCAGGGTCGAGCGGCCCGGGCTTAAGGAGTATGGAGTCGGGTATGCCCATCTTCCCTATGTCGTGGAGCAGCGCGCCCCTCCTTACATGGACGAGATCTTCACCGGATATCCCCATGGCGCGGGCTATCCTGACCGTCATCTCGGTCACCCTCTGGGAGTGGCCCTCTGTCTCCTTGTCCCTGAGGTCGAGCGCGTTGGACCACCCTTCGAGCGTCGTCTCGTACGCCATGGAGAGCTCCATGTTGGCCCTGTAGAGGTTGTTGAATAGAGAGGCGTTGTCTATGGCTATCGCGGCCTGGAGGGCGATCGCCTCCATGAAGTCGTAGTAATCCGGAGGGGGCGTGCGCTCGGACCTCGAGAAGGCCTCGAGGACCCCCTTGAGGGCGCCCTTTGAGACGAGCGGGACTGCGCAATAGGAGACGAAACCCTCTGCCTTGAAAAAAGGCGCCCTCGCGAAGTCATCGCTTGAGGCCCTCAAGTCCCGTATGCAGAGGAGCTTGCCGTCAAATGCCGCCCTGCCTGCGTGACCTTCGCCGATCTTAAGCCTCGTCTCCTTGAGGGCGTCTGTATAAAACCCCTTTCCGGCGTGGAACTCTAGCCGCGTAGTGTCATTGTTGAAGAGGAGGATGTCGGCCGCATCCGCCTTGAGGGTCGAGGCCATCTGGTCGAGTATGACGTTCAGCGTGAGGCGCAAGTCCAGCGAGGCGTTGATCGCCATGTCTATGTTCCGGAGGGCCTTCAACCTTTCAAGATGGTCTTTTATCTGCGCTTCGGTCTTCTTCCTCCCGGTTATGTCGCGGAGTATCGCCATCACGAATACGTTGTCCCCGACCGAGTACGACGATAAGGAGAGCTCTACGGGAAAGAGGGTCCCGTCCTTCCTGAGCCCCTCCACCTCGTGGAGCCCGCCGGACTTCATCGCGCCTGTCGCCATGAATTCGGCGAAGCCCTTGAGGTGCGCCACCCTGTACATCTCGGGGACTATCATGGAAACGTCCCTGCCGACGGCCTCCTCCCGCGCGTACCCGAAAGACGTCTCGGCGACCCTGTTCCAGAAGATGATCCTCCTCGTCGAATCGGCCACGATGATCATGTCGTTCGAGGTCTCAAGCAGGGCCTTGTACTGCGCGTAAGTGGATTTAAGCTCCCTGATCTTTTCCTCTATCTTCCCCTCAAGGGAGCGGGCGTACTCGTTTATCTTCGCGTTCGCATCCGCGAGCTTTAATCCCGCCTCGTGCCTCAGGGCGACCTCCCTTGAAAGGGGGCGGTAGACCCAGGCGTATATGGAGGGGATGAGGATCAGGGTGAGTAGGGAGGTGTCTATCGCCGCGGACGCAACCCTGGAGACCTGGAGATATCCGAGGAGGACCATTATGAGCGTCTCCGTGAGGATAACAAGGACGGCGATCCTCGCCGCGTAGCCGAACGCGGAAAAGGCGCGCGTGTGCGATGCTTCTTTTTCGTCCATACAGGGGCCTCCAAAGAGTTTATTCATGACCCGAGGGGCTTATATCCCTGCTGAGTTTTTCCTGATGAGCGTAAGGCGAGGGTTCCTGAAGAGCTCCGAGGGGTCCTCTCCCGAGAGGCGCATGTATTCGCCGTAGCTCCTTAAGACCTTCTTGGCGTAGTTGCGCGTCTCGCGGTAGGGGATCGATTCTATGAACTCGTCGTACTCTGAAGGAAGGGAGAGGGCCCACTTCGAGACCGCCTCGGGGCCCGCGTTGTACCCGGCGACGGCGAGGACGACGTCGTTGTCGAACCTCTTAAGGAGCGAGGAGAGGTACCTTGACCCGAGCTCGATGTTTACCGACGGGTCGAAGAGGTCTGCGGGGGTGAAGTCGCCGTTTCCCGCGTGAATGGATACGGCCCTCGCGGTATCGGGCATGAGCTGCATGAGCCCGAGCGCGCCTGCCGGAGAGGTCGCGCGCGGGTTGAAGTGGCTCTCCTCCCTTATGACCGCGGCGACGAGAAATGGGTCGGCGGCATAAGGGGCGCGTTCCTTGATAAGCCCGACGAGTTTCAGGGGGTAAGAGTACGACGCAAGCGAGTCGTCGTCCTTTAGCGTCTCTGACAGGAACCTCCGATAGAGCCTGTGCGACCGGTAGTAATCGCCCGCCTCGTGGAAGAGGGAGGCGAGGGTCGTAAGGGCCCCGGTCTCCCCCGAGAACCTTCTGGCAAGGAGTTCTATCTCGGCCGAGGCGCTCTCGACGAGGCCGAGGGTCATGAGCTCGCGCGCCGCGAGGAAGTGCGGGTCCCTCCGGAGCGAGTCCTCCTCCGGGATGACCTCCCCGGTGGCCATGTTCTCAAACCCCTCGGCCTCCTTGTCTTCAATGGGTTCGTCATCCGGTTCGAGCGGGGCGGACGGGGTGACCGCAGTCGCATCCGCCGTTTCGGCGCCGACAAGCGCTACATTCAGCCTGCCCTTAAGGCCAGAGACCCTGTTGGACGAGAGCCGGCAATAGTAGCCGTCGGTATCCCTTGCGCATGTCTCCCGGTAGGCCTCTGCCGCCTCATCGGTCCGTCCGGCCTTGTCAAGGGAGCGCGCCTTCCAGTAGAGCGCCTTGGCGAGGTCCCTGCCGGTTGAGAGGACAGCGTATTCCGTAAGCGTCGTTGACGCGCCTTCGAAGTCCCCTTCGCGGTAATCGAGCCATCCGAGCGCCCAGAGGGCGTCTTTCGCCGACTCGGTCCCTTCTATCACGGAGGCCTTTTTATAATATTCAACTGCCTTGTGGTTCTCACCTTTGCCTTCGTGGTACGTCCCTATGTAGAAGAGGGCGGAGGCGCGCTCGGGAGACGTCGGGCCTCTTTCGGCAAGCCTCTTTTCAACGTCAAGGAGACCTTCGATGTCCCCTCGCCTTAATGAGACGAGGGCGAGGAGAGACAGAGCCTCGCGAACCTTCTCGGGCTTGCGCCCTTTAAGGTATTCCTTGAGTGTCGTCTCGGAGAGGCTGTAGTTTTTAAGCCTCACTTGACCGTACGCGGTCTTCATGACCGCCCTGTCGAAGTAGGCGTTGCCCGGAACTCGGAGCCTCGAATACTCGTCGATGGCCTCCCTGTAGCGCGCCCCGTCAAAGAGCGCGCCTGCGCGGGCGTATATGTCTTCATCTGTCGGCCCCGGCATATCAAGGCCTGAGTCCCTCAAGTCCGCGAGTAGAGCGGAAGCGGTTGCGGCCGGCCTTGAGAGCGGGTACCTGTAACGTATCCTCATGAGCATCGGCGCCGACTTGCCGGGATAGCCGAGTCCGATATTGGCGCGAGCGGAGCCGAGTATCGCCTCAGGCACGAGGGGACTCCCGGGGTAGGCCTCCATGAACTCAGAGAATGCCGCCAGCGCCTCGATGTGCGCCCCGGTCTCCAGAAGCGCGGAGGCCTTCCTGAAAGAGGAGTCCTCGATGAGGCGTGAGTCAGGGAAGAGCGTGGGTATGGAGTCGAAGGCCTCAGCGGCCCCCGCGAAGTCCTTTTTTTCGAGCAGGGCGCGGCCTCTGTAATATACGATATAATCTTCTATGTCCGGGACGCCTGAGGCGGCCTCAAAGAACGTGAGTCCGTCGCGATGCGCTTCGAGCTCTGAAATACCGAGGAGAAGAGACGCCCTCGCGGCCCAGACCGTGCCGGGATGCCTGAAGACGACTTCATTGAGCTTTTGAGCGGCATCGTCATCTTTGCCGTTACGCTTCAATGTTACAGCGACGGCAAAATCCTTGCCGGGTTCTTCGCCGGGGACCGACTCATCGACCGCAACCGGACCTGGATCGACCACAACGGGCCCGGTGAGCGCGCTCTTCTGTTCCTCGGCTATGGCAACGGGAGAAGTATCTCTGTGGAGTGTGCAGGAAGATGCGACGAGGAGCGCGCCGAAGAGGCATAGAGACCGGCGAAGGGCCCGTTTTTCTTCAGTCATAAGGTCCCTCCAGTTCCAATCGATTATATCAAGGCATGGGTGTGAGTTCAAGGATTGAGAGGCACTTTGACAAAAGGCCGGAAGCGCCCGCTTGCCGCCGCGGCCAGGCAGGGGCAGGCGAACTTGTAAGCCCTTAGAAATGTTCAATAAATCTTTAAAAGGCCTTGATTAAAGACAGCGATGTTGTATAATCTCGAATTGACCCCCGGCTTTTGGGGGATAAGAGATGAGGGGAGTCTATGAAATTTATTCTTTCTCAGGACCTGCTTTCAGAGCCGCAGATAGCCTACCTTTCGATGGAGATAGGCTTCAGGAACGACATACCGACGTACAGCGGCGGCCTTGGCGTGCTCGCCGGAGACACCATAAAGTCCGCGGCAGACCTGAACCTCCCGGTCGTCGCCGTGACGCTCCTGCACAGGAAGGGTTACTTCAGGCAGGAGCTTGACGCGAACGGTTCTCAAAAAGAGCACCCGGAGAAGTGGAGCCCGGAGGAGCAGATGACGCTCCTCCCCCAGAAGATCCGCCTCTCCATAGAGGGCAGGGAGGTAGCTGTCCAGGCCTGGGTCCACAATATATCGAACATAGTCACGAACTGGTCCGTGCCGATAATCTTCCTCGACACCGACCTTCCGGAGAACGAGCCCGAGGACCGCTCGATAACCGACTACCTCTACGGCGGGGACGACCGCTACAGGCTCAAGCAAGAGGTCGTCCTCGGGATAGGCGGGGTCATGATGCTCCGCGCCATAGGCATCCGCCTAAAGAAGTACCACATGAACGAGGGGCACGCGGCGCTCCTCACGCTCGAGCTCCTCCAGAGGTACAAGCGCGACATCGAGTCGGTCTGGGACGAAAGGCAGGTCTGGGACGTGGAAAGGGTAAAGGACCTCTGCGTCTTCACGACCCACACGCCCGTAGAGGCGGGCCACGACAAGTTCCCCTACGAGCTCGTAAAGGAGGTGCTGGGGGAGCCCATCCCCTTCGACGTGCTTAGAGAGCTCGCCGGAAAGGACAAGCTCAACATGACGCTCCTTGCCATGAACTTGAGCAAGTACATAAACGGCGTCGCCAAGAAGCACGGCGAGGTCTCGAAGATGCTCTTCCCCGGCTACAAGATACAGGCGATAACGAACGGGGTCCACTCATTCACATGGACGTGCGAGTCGTTCGCGAGGTTATATGACAAGTACCTCCCGGGCTGGGCGAACGAGCCGGAGCTATTCGTCAGGATAGGCAAGGTCCCGGACGAGGAGATATGGGCCGCGCACATGGAGGCGAAGAAGAAGCTCATCGACTACGTCAACAACCTCACGGACGCGGGGATGGACTACGATACGCTCACAATCGGCTTCGCAAGGCGCGCGACGGCATACAAGAGGGCGAACCTCCTGTTTTCGGATACCGAGCGGCTCCGTAAGATCGCCAAGGGGAGGCTCCAGGTCATATACGCCGGCAAGGCCCACCCCCGCGACTACGACGGAAAGAAGAACATCGAGGAGATATTCAGGAAGGCGCGCGAGCTCAACCCCGACATAAAGATAGTCTATCTCCAGAACTACAACATGGAGCTCGCGCTCAAGATGGTCTCGGGCGTGGACGTGTGGCTGAACACCCCCATGCGCCCCCGCGAGGCCTCGGGCACGAGCGGCATGAAGGCCGCGCACAACGGCGTCATGAACTTCAGCGTCCTCGACGGCTGGTGGATAGAGGGGCACATCGAGGGATACACCGGCTGGGCCATAGGGCCGAACCCGACGGAATCGACGCTCGTACAATCGACCGACGCGCTCGACGCCGACGACCTGTATCAGAAGCTCGAGCACGAGGTGATGGCGACGTTTTACGGCAACAGGCTCATCTGGGTAAGGATGATGCAGAACGCCATAGGCAAGAACGCCAACTACTTCAACTCCCACAGGATGATGAGGAGGTACGTGACCGAGGCGTATATAAGGTAAAGGCCCTCGCCGGGCGGGCAAAGTAGGGGCAATCGGCTGTGCACGGGAAGGCCAATAGGCCCCGATTTGTATCAGGCCGCGCGCCAAGGCGCCCCTCGCCGGGCGGGCAAAGTAGCAACAATCGGCTGTGCACAGGAAGGCCAATAGGCCCCGATTTGGATTTGGCCGCGCTCCAAGCGTCCCTCGCCGGACCGGGCAAAGTAGGGGCAATCGGCTGTGCACGGGAAGGCCCTTTAGGCCCCCGATTCAAGTTTGGCCGCGCGCCAAGCGCCCCTCGCCGGGCGGGCAAAGTAGCAACAATCGGCTGTGCACGGGAAGGCCAATAGGCCCGATTTGTATCAGGCCGCGCGCCCAAGCGCCCTTTTGAACCCTTCGATCGGCCGCCAGCGACTGTAATGTCCATACTCGACCTCGTCTCATTCATAGCAGGCCTTATCCTTCTCGTAGCCGGGGCCGAATCCCTCGTCCGCGGCGCCTCCCGCATCGCGGCCATAGCCGGGATCTCTCCGCTCGTAATAGGGCTCACCGTCGTCGCCTTCGGGACGAGCTCTCCTGAGACCGCCGTCAGCGTCTTCTCAAGCCTTAACGGGCAGGCCGACCTCTCGTTAGGCAATGTCGTCGGCTCGAACATCTTCAATGTCCTTCTGATACTCGGCGTGTCCGCAATGATAGCCCCCCTCGGTGTTTCGCCCCAACTCATAAAGTTCGATGTCCCCGTGATGATAGGCTCGTCCCTCCTCCTCATGGCCTTTGTGCAGGACGGGAACATAAGCCGGATGGAGGGGGTGGTACTCCTCTACGGGATACTCGCCTACACGATGATACTCGTATACAAGTCCAAAAAGGAGCCTCTGGCCATAAAGGAGGAGTACGCGAAGGAGTTCGGGTACCGGAACGGACGCACCCCGTGGACGTGGGTTAAAAACGGCTTGTTCGTCGTCGGCGGGCTCGTCATCCTGGTATTCGGCTCGCGCCTTCTCGTCGACGGTGCGACGGTCGCGGCGAGGGCATTAGGCGTGAGCGAGCTCGTAATAGGCCTTACGATAATCGCGGCAGGGACGTCTCTGCCGGAGCTCGCCACATCGGTCATCGCAAGCATAAGGGGCGAGCGGGACATCGCAGTCGGAAACATCGTAGGGTCGAACATATTCAATATCCTGGCCGTGCTCGGGCTCTCGAGCGTAGCCGTATCCGGCGGGGTCCCGGTATCAGGCGCGGTCCTCGGCGTGGACATCCCGGTAATGACCGCGATAGCGGCGGTCTGCCTCCCGGTATTCTATACCGGCAGAGAGATCTCGCGCTGGGAGGGGCTCCTCTTCCTCGGCTATTACGCCGCATACACCGCGTATCTCGTCCTGAGCTCGACAGGGCACGCAGGGCTTCCCGGCTTCGTCTTCGCGATGAACTCCGTCGCGCTCCCCTTGACGGCCGTCCTCATAATCATCTCCCTCATCCCCCATTTTAGGCGGAGAGCCTAAGGGCTCGCCTTGACAAAGCAGGGGTAAGCGATAGGCTCTGAATAGGAAGACCGAAAGGAGGCGCTTATGCCAAAGATAGTCCATTTCGAGATACCGGCCGACGATGTGAAGAGGGCGAGGGAGTTCTATTCGAAGGTATTCGGGTGGGAGTTCAAGGAGATACCGGGGATGAACTACTGGCTCATATCCGTGGACGGGGGCGGCGCGTTGGGCGGCGGCCTCATGAAGAGGCAGGAGTCCGGGCAGAAGATAACCGATTACATAGAGGTCACTGACGTAGATAAATACCTTAAAGACATCGAGAGGCAGGGCGGTAAGGTCCTTGTCAACAAGATGGCGGTGCCGGGGACGGGCTGGTTCGCGATATGCACGGATACCGAGGGGAACCCGTTCGGGCTTTGGAAGGACGACAAGAACGCCAAATAAGGGTGAGGAGCTATGTTGTAAAAAGAGTTTTTGCGCCCTGCCGGGCACTTTTGGGCATGGGATTTTCGTTACCTCCTCCCCCTCCCGCTCGGCGCGGCTCAAAAGTTCTTCGGAAGCTATTGAGGTTTTGGTAAACGAATCGTCTCGCTATGAACTTTGCCCGTCCGGTGAGGACCGCTCGCGCGCTGAGCGCAAGCGTCTAATCTCCCCCGGCGCGCTCGCCTCTGCCTTCCCTTATGCTTCGCTCACCCATGCCCTGGTTTTGTAAAAACAAAAAGACCCTTTTTTTTGTTCTCTCTTAGTCTAATACCCGCAGCTTGCTACGTCTTTAAATCCCCTCCCCCTTGATGGGGGAGGGTTAGGGTGGGGGTGAAAAAATTCGCTCGCTTTAGTTTGATGCTCTGAGTACCTACTCCCCCTTGTCCTTCAAATACAGCTTGCACTCCTCGCTCCCTATCCAGTCTATCTTCATCATGTTGGTCGCGCCTCTCATCCCGACCTTCGTGCCGGATACTATGACGATGGTGTCCCCTAAGGAGGCTATCCCGTTGTCGAGTAGCGCCGCCTCCCCCCTGCATATCATCTCGTCGGTGTGCGAGCCGAACTCTATCGCGTAGGGCTCGACACCCCAGACGAGCGAGAGCTTCCTCCAGGTCTTCTCCAGAGGCGTGAAGGCGATAATGGGTGTGGAGGGCCTGAGCTTGGACAATAACCGTGCCGTCTCCCCGGTCTGCGTGAAGACGACGACGGCCTTGGGTTTGACCTCGTTCGAGGCCGCGTGCGCGGCAAAGGCGACGGCCTGGGC
Source organism: Deltaproteobacteria bacterium (assembly GCA_016218095.1). Lineage (GTDB taxonomy): Bacteria > Desulfobacterota > GWC2-55-46 > GWC2-55-46 > GWC2-55-46 > GWB2-55-19. Next base: position 10,222 of record JACREV010000205.1, read on the forward strand.
GAATGAGCCTGCAACGGCCTTTCTTCTAAGGAGGTGCTTATGAGCGAGCGCCGCCTCCTCTGCCTGCACGGCGATCTTGACCATTATCTCGATGGCCTTTACCGGGTACTTGCCTACGGCCGTCTCCCCGGATAGCATGAGGGCGTCGGTGCCGTCGAATACCGCGTTCGCTACGTCCGACGCCTCTGCCCTCGTCGGCCTCGGGTTGGTTATCATGGATTCGAGCATCTGGGTCGCCGTGATTACGAGCTTTCCCGCCTCGTTAGCGCGCGAGATGAGCTCTTTCTGGAGGACAGGTATCTCCTCCGCCGCGAGCTCGACGCCGAGGTCTCCCCTGGCTATCATTATGCCGTCCGCCTCGTCGAGGATCGCGTCGAGGGCCGCTATCGCCTCGGCCTTCTCTATTTTTGCGATCACCGGGATCTCCGCCCCGCCTGCCTTTAGACGATCTTTGAGGTCCGCGACGTCCGAGGCCTTTCTAACGAACGATAGAGCGATGTAGTCGACCCCGGCCTCTATTCCGAAAATGATGTCGGAGAGGTCCTTCTCGGACAAAGACGGCGCGCTTACTGCGACCCCTGGGAGGTTTATCCCCTTGTGCGCCTTTAGAAGCCCGCCGTATACGACCTCGCATTCGACCACAGGGCCGGCGACACCCGTCACGCGCGCCTCTATCAGGCCGTCGTCGAAGAGTATCTTGTCCCCGGGCCTTACATCCTTACCCAAGTCCTTGTAGGTCGTGGTGATGACAGAGGGGTCTTTCGTCGGCTCCGCGCTTATGGATACCTTTTGGCCGGGCTTGAGCTCTATCGAGCCGCCCACGAGGTCGCCGACCCTTATCTTCGGCCCCTGCAGGTCCATGAGTATGCCGACCGGCGCGTTTAATTTTTTTGAGACGGCGCGGATGCGCTCTACGACCTCGCCGTGCACATCGAGCTCGCCGTGCGACAGGTTCAGCCGCAGCACGTTCGCCCCGGCCCGGATAAGCCCCTCTATCGCGTCCTCTGAGTAAGACGCGGGCCCGACGGTCGCTATTATCTTGGTTTTTCTCGGTTGTCTCTGCATCAATTGATATTATCCTTATGGGAAAGAGGTGTCAACATGGTACTCGGCGTACGGCCAGATTCAAATCCGATGACTTTGGTGTTAGTGGCGTCAACCATTGACCGTCAGGCGAGGATCTGTTGACAAACCGGGTTTTTGCGATTTTAATTGGGTAAAGACTTGAGGCAACGGAATGCGATTGGGCGACATCAAAATAGACCCGGTGAGCGACGGGTCTTTCCGGCTCGACGGCGGGGCTGTCTTCGGGGTCGTGCCGCGCGCCCTCTGGGAGAAGGAGAGGAGCCCCGACAAGGACAACAGGGTGCTCTTCGGGTTGAACCCCCTCCTCGTGAGGACGGAGACGGAGAACATCCTCGTAGAGACAGGGATAGGGGAGAAGGGCGACGAGAGGTTCAAGTCCGTCTACTGCGTGGATAAGAATGAGACGCTCTCCAAATCGCTACGCGCCCTCGGCCTGACCGAATCCGACATAACGATAGTCATAAACACCCACCTCCACTTCGACCACGCGGGCGGCAATACCGCCGTAATCGACGGGGCCGTGACCCCGGCCTTCCCCAACGCGAGGTACTTCGTGCAAAGGGGGGAGTGGGAGGCGGCGACAAGGCCGAACGAGAGGACGCGCGCGAGCTACAGGGAGGAGGACTTCGCGCCCGTGATGGAGGCGGGGCAGATGAACCTCATAGAGGGCGACGGGGAGATAACGAAGGGGGTCTCGGTATTCAGGGCGCCGGGGCACAACAGGGACATACAACTCGTAAGGGTCGAGTCCGCCGGGGCCAAGGCGCTTTTTTTAAGCGACACCGTGCCTACGACGACGCACCTCAAGTTGCCGTACATCATGGGTTACGACCTCTTCCCGATGGAGACGCTGAAGATAAAAAAGGAGCTCCTGAAAAGGGCCTCCGACGAGGGCTGGTTGCTTGTCTTCTGCCACGACCCCGAGACAGGGGCCGGGTACCTGAGGATCAAGGGAGAAGAGCAGGTATTCACGAAGGTATTTTAGCGGGCCGCTTAAAAAGCCGATGCTTCCTGTCCCAAAGCCCGTCTGGACCCCATCTATCCTAATATCTTGAACTCCACCCCGAAGAAACTCAAGAGCAGTAAGATATTGAGCCCGATGATTATCGTCCCGCAGACGTAGAGGAGGAGGTTTTCGAACCTGCCGTTCGCGAACTCGCCCATTACCTTCCTCGACCGGGTAAGGACTATGAGAGGTATGATCGTGAGCGGGAGCTGCATGGAGAGTACGACCTGGCTCCAGATGAGAGTCTGGAAGGAGTCCTTCAGGACCATGATGAGGAGTATCGCCGGGATTGCCGTAAGGAGCACGCCCGTCCTGAACCATCTCTTCTGGGGGTCTATCTCCTTTCCGAGAAAGCCGGTAAAGACCGTGCCCCCGGCGAGGCAGGCGGTGATGGACGATGAGATCCCGGCGCATATGAGGGCGACGGCGAAGAGGATCTCCGCGAGGTCCCCGGCGAGGGGGCGGAGCGTGTCGGCGGCCTGGACTACGTCCCTGACCAGCACGCCGTTCTTGAAAAAGACCGCCGCGGCCACTATTACCATCGCGCTGTTTATCATCCAGCCCGTGCCCATGGCAAGGAGGGTATCGAGAAACTCGTACCGGAGTAGCCGCCTCTTCCTCTCTTCGGTCTCCGCCGTCCAGTTCCTCTTCTGTATGACCTCGGAGTGGAGGTAGATGTTGTGCGGCATTATGACCGCGCCGAGCATGCCCATGGCGATGAATATCTCGGCTGAGCTGATCTTGGGCACTACGGCCGCCTTTGCCGCCTCCCCCCAGTCCGGGCCGACGATGTAGAGCTCGGCGAGGTAGCAAAAGCCGATGATGGACACGAAGGAGATGATGATGTGCTCTATCTGGTCGTACTTCTGGACCGTGACGAGATAGAGTATGAAAAAGCCCGATATGATCGCCGAGACCGAAAGGGGGAGCCCCGTGAGTATCTTAAGGCCTATGGCCGCTCCGAGGAACTCGGCAAGGGCTGTGGCCAGGCACGCGAGCATTATGGAGCCGCCGAGGACGACGTTCGTCTTCCTTGAAAAGTGGACCCTGCACGACTCGGCGAGGCACATGCCCTTTACTATACCTAAGTGGGCGGACATGTGCTGGAGGAAGATGAGCATGAGCGTCGATAAGGAAATGACCCAGAGGAGCGAGTAATTGAACTCGGACCCCCCGGCTATGTTCGTCGCCCAGTTGCCGGGGTCTATGAACCCGACGGTGACGAGGAAGCCGGGGCCGAGGTACCTCAATAGTTCGAGGTTCAGGAGCTTGAACCTCTTCGGGAGCCGGAGGAAGTTAGACATTCTATTCGGCCTGCCTGGTGTAATCGTTTCCGGGTGAGATCGACGCCCTGCCTACGACGACCGTCGCGTATCGCGCGCCTTCCTTAAGCGGTGTCCTTATGATAAGCCTCTCCCTCTCTTCGTCCTTCTCTTCTATTATACCCAAAGCGAGGTCCTTTTGTGACGGGTCCCTGAACGAGACGAGCCTGCCGGCTATTTCGCCGCCCCTGCCTCCGGTGTATCTCAGGCCGACCACGTTCAAGGAGACTTCGATCAGCCGGGA
>JACREV010000206.1 GCA_016218095.1 Deltaproteobacteria bacterium
TACCACCCCTCCGTGCTCCGAGAGCGTGAACTGGAACGTGCTTAAGACGCCCATCCAGATGTCGAAGAAGCAGATAGAGGCGATACAGAAGATAATGCACAAGAACAACAGGCCGGTCCAGCCGATGCACGACAGGAAGGTCACGGCGGACTCTATCACGCACTAAACGGTTATTTAAAAAGGGCGGGGCCTTTGGCCCCGCCCTTTTTTTTTACATCCCCCTTTAGAAAAGAGGGGAGACCTTCCCCCCGAATTCCCTTTTACCCGTCCTTCATATGGGCTAAAATATGGGTAGCCCTTTCTGGAGGATCCCATGTCAAAGTCGTTCATATTCGCGGCGCTCGCCGCGCTCATCTGGGGTTTCGCGCCTGCGTTCGAAAAGCTCGGCCTCGACGGAAAGATAGACCCTTACCTCGGGGTAGTGATAAGGTCGATACCCGTCGCGGTCATCGCGTTTATCGGGCTCGCGCTCATGGGCAGGACAGCGTCTATCGCGACAGTCGATCTGAAGAGCGCTCTTCTTGTGGCCGCCGGAGGGCTCATAGCCGGGCTCCTCGGCCAGCTCGCCTTCTACTCGGCGCTTAAGTACGGGGAGGCCTCTGTCGCGGTGCCGGTAGCCGCCACATACCCGCTTGTGGCGCTCGTCGTGTCGGTCGTATTCCTGGGAGAGAGCTTTACAATTCAGAAGCTCATAGGCATCGGACTCGTAGTAGGCGGGGTCGTGCTCCTGAAGTGAGCGGACTAGAACGCAAGAAATGCTCTTTAGACAAGGCGTGCGACGAGGGAAGCCGCAGGCGTACTTGTAGTGCACGTCGAGGATTTTCCGAGGAGCTTAAACGCAGTATAAAGACATTTATTGCGTTCTAATACTCATTTCTGTAGCCCTGCCCTGAACTCTATCAACTTCATTATATCCGTCCTCGACAGTATCCCCACGAGCTTCCCGCCCTTGTCCAGGACCGGGAACCTCCCGGAGTTGTCCTCCGAGGCCATCTTCCGGAGCGCCTCTATGGCGTCGTCGTCCGGGGAGAGCGTGTCTTTGGGCCCGAGCGGCTCCATGACCTCTCCGACGGACTTTCTCTCCCATTCGCTCTTGTCGATGTTCCTGACCTTGTTGAGCGTGAGTAACCCCGAGACATGGCTGTTTGAGGTGACCGGGAAGGTCGCGTGGTGGTACTTGATGAAGTAGTCGTCGACGGCCTCCGAGATCCTCTTGTCCTCCGGGACCGTGACGACGTCCTTTGACATTATGTCCTTGACCTTTAAGCCTTCGAGCGCCCTTTTTATGACGACCTGCCTGTAGCCGGACTCCGCCGCCTGCTGGATGAATACGCCGATCAAGACCGACCATAGCCCGCCGGTGAAGTTCCCCGTGAACATCTGGAGAAAGCCCGAGAGTATGAGGAAGACGGCGAAGCCCTTTCCGATGAGGGAGGCGACCCTCGTAGCCCTGTCAACGTCCCCGGTCCGCGCCCACCACGCGGCTCTTAGCACCCTGCCGCCGTCGAGCGGGAAGCCGGGGATCATGTTGAAGACGAGGAGGACTATGTTTATGAGCGCGAGGTAGGAGAGTATGGCGTTTACTACCGGATACGCCTCGCCTGTAAAGAGGGCTGAAAGAAGCCAGAATACGAGCGCGAGGAGCCCGCTCGCCAGGGGGCCGGCGACCGCTATCTTGAACTCTGTAGCCGGGTCGTCGGGTTCCTTCGTGAGCTCGGCGACACCTCCGAATATGAAGAGCGTTATCTCCCTTATCTCGAGCCCGAGCCTGTTGGATGTGTACGAATGGAAGAGCTCGTGCACGAGGACGCAGGCGAAGAGGAGGAGCGCCGAAACCACGCCCATCGCGAGGTATGTGCCGGGCGTGAAACCGGGGTGCCTGAACGGGAAATAACCGGCGGACAAGGACCAGGCGAAGAGGACGAAGACTATGAACCAGGTCCAGTCGATCGATATCTGGATGCCGAGTACCTTGAAGAGCTTTATGCCCCTTGCCATAACGGTTCCCCCGCCTTTTAAACGCTCAATCGGCCTTTTACCCCTGATATCAGTCTATCAGAAGGGTATCTGGGCCGCAACCGGCCCTCGGGGGGGGGCGCTCACTTGATTATCGGCCTTCCCCCTGCTACTATTAACCTATCTATTTCTCAGGCGTCCCGGAAGGCCCTTTGCCGCTTTCCAAAAACTTCAGGCGAGGTGATTATGACGCTCAGATGCGCGCGCGCTTTCTCAGTATTCCTCATTACCCTCCTCTTCCTCGTTAATATGGCTGAAGGCGCGGGGCCGGAGGCGATAAGGCTCGCCGACGGCGTATACGCCTTCATAGGAGAGAACGGCTCTACGAACTCCGGGTTCGTCGTTACCGAAGAAGGGGTCGTCGTCATAGACTCGCAGGGGCCTCGAGAGCTCGCCCTCACATTGAGGTCGAAGATACGGGCCGTGACGGACAAGCCCGTTATCTACGTGATAAACACCCACTACCACGGCGACCATACCTTTGGTAACCAGTACTTTACCGAAAACTTGATCGCGATCGTATCACATGAGGCGACCCGTGAGCTCCTGATCGAGCGGGACGCGGGCCACAGGGAGATGTTCCTCAAGTTCTTCGGGCCCGAGAGCCTCCTCGATTTCAAACTCACCTTACCACAGGTCACATTCACTGAGAGGCTCACCTTGAGGGCAGGGGAGAAGACCCTCGAGCTCGTCTCCGTGCCGAAGGCGCATACGGAAGGCGATATATACGTCTATATGCCGGAGGAGAAGATACTCTTCGCCGGGGACCTCCTATATAAGGGGAGGCTCCCGTTCATGAACGACGGGGACAGCCTTGGCGCGGTAAAGGCGGTGGATGAGCTCCTCACATACGGTGCGGCCCGGATAGTCCCCGGCCACGGCGGGCTCTCCGACAGGGACGACGCGGCCGCGTACAAGGGGTATTTGACCGACCTCCGGGCCGAGGTCAAGCGGCTTAAAGAATCGGGCAAGACCCTCGAAGAGGTCAAAGGGGAGATAAGGCTCCCGAAGTATTCGCTCTGGTACATGTACAACGAGTGGCTCCCGGCGAACGCCGCGAAGGTCTATACAGAGCTTGATTAGGGGCGCGGCAAATCCGATGGGCTCCGTTGTGGAGGTGAGGGGGCTCACCAAGCTCTTCGACGGCTTCAGGGCCGTCGACGATATTTCCTTCGATATATTGAAGGGGGAGATACTCGGCTTTATCGGCCCGAACGGGGCCGGAAAGTCGACGACCCTCCAGATGCTCCTGGGGCTTACGACCCCCACCTCCGGAATGATAAGGATCTTCGGCCTCGACATGGACTCGAAGAGGCAGGAGATACTATCAAGGGTAAACTTTTCATCCTCCTACATCTCTCTCCCGTTCTCTCTTACCGTATGGGAGAACCTCATGGTCTTTGCCCGCCTCTATGGCGTTGCGGGGCCGAAAAAGAGGATAGAGGAACTCCTTGAGATATTCGAGATAGGCTCGCTCAAGGACACCCCGGCCCGGAGGCTCTCGTCCGGCCAGATCACGAGGGTCTGCCTCTGCAAGGCGCTCCTGAACGCGCCCGAGGTCCTCTTTCTCGACGAGCCGACCGCCTCGCTCGACCCGGACATAGCCGACAAGACACGTAAGCTCCTTAAAAAGATAAAGGACGAGCAGTCCATCTCCATCCTCTATACGTCCCACAACATGAAGGAGATGGAGGAGATGAGCGACCGGGTGATTTTCATAGACAAAGGGAGGATCATCGAGACCGGGAGCCCTGACGAGATAAAAAGGAAGCACGGAGGCGCGGACCTCGAAGAGGTCTTCCTCATGCTCGCGAGGCCGGGATGACGTCGATGAGGAATACGAAGTCCGCCCGCATATTCGCATACACGGTCCGGCATCTGTACCTCTACAAGAGGAGTCTCCCGCGCCTGATGGAGGTCTTCTACTGGCCGGTCCTCGACCTCGTGGTCTGGGGGTTTGTCTCCATCTATCTCTCGAGGCAAAAGGGCGAGCTCCCTGACTTCATCACTTTCTTTTTGGGCGCGCTCATACTCTGGGACATACTCTTTAGAAGCCAGCAAGGGATATCGGTATCGTTCCTCGAGGACGTCTGGTCGAGGAACCTTTTAAACATATTCGTAAGCCCGCTCTCCCCCGCGGAGTACATAACCTCGCTCCTGTTCCTTTCCATCATAAAGCTCATTTTGACCTCCGCGGTGATGGTGACGCTCGCCTGGCTCCTCTACTCTTTCAATATCTTCCTGCTCGGGTTCACGCTCATACCGCTCGTCCTGAACCTCATAGTAATGGGCTGGTCCATAGGGATAATCACTACCGCGCTCATCATGAGGTTCGGCCAGGAGGCGGAGGTCCTGGCCTGGGGCATAGCGCTCCTCTTCCAGCCGGTCTCGGCGGTCTTCTACCCTGTAGGGGTCCTGCCCGGATGGGTCCAAACAATAGCCTTATTTGTGCCCGCGTCCCATGTCTTCGAGGGGATGAGGGAGGTGGTTGTCGGGAGAGGGGGTGCGCCGATTTCAAACATCATATGGGCCGCGTCGCTGAATTGCGCCTACATCACGGCGGCTATCCTCTTTTTCTGGTGGAACTTCAAGGTGGTCAAAAGGAAGGGGTTGCTTGCAAAGGTGGGTGAATAAAAAAGGCGCTTTGTCCCCACGCGGGAAAAGCGCCTCCTTTGTTAAAAAGGGATGATCCCGGGTCGGCATCGGGCATTGTCCTTTTTTTTGGACGCCGCCCGTTGTCAGCCCGGGAAGCCTATGCCGCCTCCCTGTGTTCAACGCCCTCAAGACAGTAACCGGCCTCTTTCCATGCCTCGAGGCCCCCTTCGAACCTCCAGATGTCCTTGTAACCGAGGTCCGAGAGCTTTTCACCTGCTATGGAACTCGCCGCGCAGGCAGGTCCGCCGCAGTAAAGGACGACCGTCTCGTCCTTGTTTATGAGCCTCAACGCCTCTCTCCCTATCTCTTCCAAAGGTATGTTGATGGAGCCGCATATGTGCGCCTTTTCGAAGTCATGCCTCCCGAGGACGTTCACCAGAACGAAGCTCTCTCCGGAGTCCATCATACCTTTCAATTCATCCCTGTCTATGTCCCTTGCCATATACGACACCTCCCTGAAAACAGCGGGTATTATTTGATTATGATTGTCAATTTCAAATAAATTATACCCCCGGACGAACCCCGGGTCAAGTGAAGGCCGACTGGGCCTTTAAGATCATACAGGGCTTTTTATGAAAAGTTACCCTGATATCTGCCATGCCTACGCGGCCTTGGCCCTGCCCTCGACGCAGTACCCGGCCTTTTTCCATTCTTCGAGGCCGCCCTGGAACCTTACCGTGTTCTTGAAGGCGAGCGTCCGGAGCTTGTCCACACCCACGGCGCTCGCCGTGGAGCGATGGTCCCTGCCGTATACGATGATGAGGTCTTCTCTACCGAGGAGATTAAGCGAGTCCCTTTCGATCGCGGGGAGCGGGATATTCAAGGAGCCGCAGATGTGTTCTTTCTCGAACTCGTCGGGGGGTTGCACGCTTACGAGCGTGACCTCCTCGCCCCGACCGATGAGGGCCTTGAGCTCCTCGCTGGAGATGGTCGCGTACATGGACGCGAGGGGGCCCGCGAATATGCCGACCTCGTTATCTCTGTTAAAGTCCACCATGGGCCTTACCGGCCTTTTTTCGTACCACCTGTAGTCCTGGCCTCTGTCTCTGTATTCCATGGGCGCCTCCGGTCTCTTCCGCGATGGTCACGTTAGTTTCTTCAGGACCCCCGCGTATGTCTTAAGGTCCGCGTCCGAAAATAGTACGAACCTTACGAGGTCTATCCCCTTGTTCGCTGATAAAAACGAGATTACGGCCTTAAGGGCCACCTCGGCGGCATCCTCCACAGGATACCCGTACGCGCCGGTGCTGATGGATGGGAACGAGATGCTTTTAAGGCCGTGGTCTACGGCGAGCTTGAGGCTTGAGAAGTACGCGGAGGCGAGTAGCTCCGCTTCCTGATGTTTGCCGTCCTTGTAAATGGGGCCGACGGTGTGGATGACCTTTTTGGCCTTGAGCCTGCCGGCGGTCGTAATTACAGCGCCCCCGGCGGGGCATCCCCCGATCTTCCTGCACTCGGCCATTATCTCGGGGCCTCCGGCCCTGTGTATGGCGCCGTCTACGCCGCCGCCCCCAATGAGGCGCGAGTTGGCCGCGTTCACGATGGCGTCTGTAGCCTCTTCCGTGATATCGCCCCTTGCGAGCGAGATCCTCGAATTGTTGACCTTCGCTTCCATGAGGGACCCCTGATCAGATTATATCTTAGACGGGGCGCTCGTGCTTACCTTGAGGGTTTCAGGGCCTGGACCCTGTAATGGGAGTCGTTCAGGGGAGAGGCCTTGACAGAGACAAAGCCCGCCTTTCTTAAAAAACCTTCAACCGTTTTTATGGAGAGCCTTTCTTCGCGGGGCGGGCCGTGTCCTTCCTTCTTTTTCTTCCAGTCTATTACAAGGAGGCGCGCGCCCGGCTTCATGATGCGCCTTATCTCTTTCAGGAACTTTGCCTTTGATTCGGTCTCGTGGAGGACATAGGCTACGAGGGCGAAGTCGACTGTAGATCCGTCGAGGGGTATCGAGTTCTCGCCTGAGAGTACCGGGACGACGTTCGGGGGAGGAGACTGTTTTTTGAGCCCTTCGATCATCTCCTTCTGGGTGTCTATGGCGTATACGGCCCCCTCCTTGCCGACTATGCGGGAGGCAGGGAAAGAGAAGAACCCCGGGCCCGAGCCGACGTCGGCGATGGAGTCGCCCTTTTTAAGCCCGGCGTCTTTAAGGACCGCAAGCGGCCTTATCTCGCGGACGCGCGCGGGCCTTAGGAGCCTCCCGATCTTTTCAGGGCTGTACTTGTGCATTTACATCCCCCCGGCCCTAAGGAGCACGGCGAATATGACGATGAGGAGGGCGAGTATGAGGTTCACGCGTCCGAAGAGCCTCGCGAACTTTGAAAAACCGGGCGAGTTCCTTGCTCGCGGGCCGACCCAGAAGTCGTGGACGAGTGCGCTTATTACGATTATAGCCACTAGCGTGAGTTTTGTGACAAGGGTCCTGCCCCAGGAGGATGCGTGGAGCGAGGGATCGGCTATCGCCGAAGGCGGCAGTCCGTATAGCGTATACAGTATGACCGGGCCGGTTACTAGGAGCGTTATTATCGCGACCCAGCCCCACTTCCTGTACTGCGTCCCGACGATCTGGTATATCTTGGCCTTGTCCTTCGGGTCGGATAGGGTCTTCAGGTAGGGGGCGACGACCGCGACGAGGAAGAGCATACCCCCTATCCAGAATATCGCCGATATGATGTGTAGAAACAACGCGACCTTTAAAAGCATCAAAAAACCTCCTTTAACGGGCTTTCCTGCCCCGTAGACGTATTATACCCCCGGGGGCGCGGCCCACATATGACCTAAATCAGTCTTCCGCCGGCACGGATTATATGACATTTCGCGTCTTTTTAAAAGCGGGAACCTGCGGGCAGGCGAAGGGGCGGGGCCTTTACATGATGAAGCTCTGGATGCCGCGCCTTATCATCATGACCGCGATGGCGGCAAGGAGGAGCGATATGACCTTCGAGATGCCGAGAGCGCCCTTTTCGCCTATGGCGTTTATGATCCTGTCCGAGGACTGGAACGCGAACCAGACGATGAAGAGGTTTACAACCAGCGCCGCGAAGGTGACCGTGAAGCCGTAGAGGTCGCTCAACATGAGGAGCGTCGTAAGCGCCGCCGGGCCCGCTATAAGCGGGGTGCCGATGGGGACTATGCCCACGCCGGCGGGGTGCTTCACCTCCGGAATAGCGCGCGCGGCAACTACGATGTCGCTTATGGCGATGGACAGGAGTATGAGCCCGCCCGCTATCTGGAAGTCGGAGATCGTTATGCCGAGGACGATGAAGAGAAGCCTGCCGACCGCGAGGAACGCGACAGTTATGGCCGTCGCCGTCAATATCGAATAGAAGAGGACGATCCTTTTTTCGTGCGCCTCCATCTTCCGCGTCATGGAGAAGTAGATGGGGAGCACCCCGATCGGCTCCATCGCGATGAAGAGCGGGAGGAAGGCGAGGAAAAAGGGGCTCA
>JACREV010000207.1 GCA_016218095.1 Deltaproteobacteria bacterium
GAGGGAGTCGAACCCCCCGGTCGTCCGTAACGGCGACAGACAGGTTTTGAAGACCTGCAGGGCCACCGGGCCCTGTCCCCTTCCATCTCAACGCTGATTTTAGAGGAACGCGCCTTTCGAGTCAAAATAAAAAAGGGAAGATAGTTTTTTTAAAAACTAACTTCCCTCTCTTATACGATCCTTGAGACAGGTGGTCTCAAAGCCACTTTCTTCCAATCCGCTGGTCCCTGTCGGCCTCTGTCCCCTTCCGGGCCGTGATCCCGTTTCCGGGGTCCGTGCCCCCTCGGATAGCCGCCTTCTGGCCGCTATCCTTTCGGGACTTGCCTCCAGGGCCACTTTAGGCGGTTTCTACGCGCCCACGGATGGGAGTTAAGCATTCCTGCATTGGCCTTGAGACACGCCTATCTATACCTTTATTTTATCACAACCAAAGAAATATTCAAGCCCGGCCAAGTTGGAAAACTTAATAAAATCAAATAATTAGAATTCCGCTGACCCCTCCCGCAAACGGACGGGACAGCAAGGGACGCCATATCTTGCGCCCCCCCTCCCCCCAAAATAATAAAGGACATATCGGCTTAGGAGAAGAGTTGTTCAACCAGGTGGTAGTCCAGAGGAACGGTTCAGGCTTCCCGCATCGCTCATGGCGGAGGGCTTGCACTCCCCGTTCCGGAAGGACCCCTAGCGGATATTACTTGATCCTCATCTCCTTCCGCCGATATGCCCTTTACCTATAAATATGATACTCCTTTTGAAAAAGGATGTCAATTTGGCGCGTGACCTGGTTTTCACCCTCACCCGCGTGCCGTCTGAAGCCCCTTGCCCGGCTCCGGCCTCGTCTTCCATCTCCTGTGGACCCAGAACCACTCCTCGGGGTGCCTCCTGATCATCTCCTCTATGAACTTCGTGCACCGCCTCGTCACCTCTTCGGCGTCCCGCTCCCTCTCCCCTGTCTGCCCGTATTCGATCTCCTTGAACGCCTCGACCCTGTGCCCCCTCGCCGTCCTCCTTATGAAGACGGGGACGATCGGCGCTCCGCTTGCGAGCGCCAGAAGCGCGGGCCCCTTGTTCGTGCACGCGGGCGTGCCGAAGAAGTCCACGAAGAACCCTTCCCTCAGCGTGACGTTCTGGTCGAGGAGGATCGTCACTATCGCGTTCTCCTTGAGGCGGGTAAGGAGCTTCCTCATCGCCTTCTGCTTGTAGATTATCCTGTTCCCGGTCCGCGTCCTCACCCACGACACGAACTCCTCGAACTTCGGGTCGTCGACCTCCCTTACGACAAGGTCGAGCGGATAGCCCTTGAGGGCGAGCGCGATAGCGAGGAGCTCCCAGTTGCCGAAGTGCGCGGTGCACATGATAACCCCGCGCCCCTTCTTGAGCGCCTCGTCGAAGTGGGAGAGCCCCTCGAACTCTACGAGCGCGTCGAGCCTCTTTTCATCGAGCCACGGGAGCCTCATGAACTCAAAGAACATCACGGCGAGGTTCGAGAATACCTTCCGCACTATGCGCGAGGCATCTTCATTTGAAAGAGACGCGCCGAAGGCGCGTCTGAGGTTGTCTATCGCGACCCCCCTCCGTTTCTTATCGAGCCTGAAGACAAGGGAGCCCAGGACCGGTCCGAGCGTCAGGACAAACATCCTCGGCAGATGGCCGAGGACAAGGGAGAGTATCTTAAGGAGCGCGACCATTAACCAGCCCCCTTTACAAACGGCTTCAATGCCCTCTCGAGCCTCTCGACCCCCTTGACTTCAATATCGATCTGGAGGGCGTATATGGGGAGCGTCTGTATGAGGTTCTTGAGTTTCACCCCGTCCTTCTCGGTCGCGACGATGAGCTCCGCCCCTGTAAGCTCCCTCTTCATCGCCTCAACGTCCTCTGTGGTGTAAGTGTGATGGTCAGGGTAGTTCAGGCTCTTTACGACTATCGCGCCGAGCGCGTCCAGCGTCTTCAGGAACGACTCCGGCTTGGCTATGCCGGAGAGCGCGACGACCCTCTTTCCCTTGAGGTACGCGGCCTCTCTCTCGATATTCCCCCGGAGGTCCACGACCACAGACGGCCTGTAGCTGAACTCTATCAATGGGACCGGGCCGAGCGCGCGCCTCTCCTCCGGAGCGAGTATCCCGCCCTTTACCATCACGATGTGCGCCCTCTTAAGCCCTTCGACAGGCTCTCTCAGCACCCCGCGCGGCAGAAGGTATCCGTTGCCGAACCCCTCGACAGCGTCGATGAGTACGACGTCGAGATCCCTTTTGAGCCTCATGTGCTGGAACCCGTCGTCGAGTATGATGCAGTCCGGGTTGAAGTTCTCGATCGCGTAGAGGCCGCTACGATACCTCTCGGCGCCTACTATCACGGGCACGTCCTTGAGCCTCTTTGCCATGAGGTACGGCTCGTCCCCGGCCTCGGACGGGCCGAGGAGTATCTTCTGCCCATCCGAGACTACCCCCATGCCTTTTACGGACCCCTTGTACCCCCTGCTCAATATCACGACCCTGGTGTTCTTCTTCTTGAGGTACCCCGCGAGCCAGACCGCGAAAGGCGTTTTGCCCGTGCCGCCCGAGGTGATATTGCCTATTGAGATGACCTTGCACGGGAGCTCCTTCCTCTCAAGGGACCCTGATAAGTATAGACGGATTTTCAGCCTCGCGCCAATGGAGTAGAGCACAGAAAGGAAATAGAGGAGCGCGTGCGGAAGGAGACCTATCTCCTTCTCCTTCATCCACCCCTCTATCTTTTTTCTTAATCGGCAATGCATCAGAGCGTCGCCCTGTTGTTTTTGGAGCGCTTCAGGAACCACTCGAGCGCCTCTACGCTTTTGCGCGCCGCGCCCCTGTTCGCCTCAACGACCTTTCGCGCGGCCTCTCCGGCCCTTTCGCACAGCGCCTTATCCGACAGGAGCGCATTCGCCCTCTCCGCAAGGTCGTTCTCGTCCCTTACGGTAAACCCGCCGCCATTTCCCTCGAGGAGTTCCGCCATGGAGGCGTATGTCGTAAGGTGCGGCCCCCAGAGCACGGGCCTTCCGTAATACGCGGGCTCAAGGAGGTTGTGGCCGCCTATGCCCGGCACGAGCGAGCCGCCGACAAAGGCTATCGTGGAGAACGAGTATACCGGCATGAGCTCTCCTATGGTATCGAGGAGGACGACCTTGCCGCCCCCTCCCGCTGACCTCTTCGAGAATTCGAGGCCGGTTTTTTTCAGGAGCGCCTCTACCTCTCCAAACCTCTCGGGGTGGCGCGGGGCTATAATGAGACGCGCGTTCGGGTGCTCCTTTGAAACCGCCTTGAACGCGGAGACGACCTTTTCC
>JACREV010000208.1 GCA_016218095.1 Deltaproteobacteria bacterium
GGGAGCAGTTCCATCTCCTCCCCTTTTTGCAAGGGGAGGTTGGGTGGGGTGATTTGGACTCTATGAATTCCATATACGCCTCTTTTGGCTATTCGAACTTTCTGCCGAATGCTTTTTTGCCTGAAGCCCTTTTGCGCGCTCCGCGCGCTTTCGGCGATGGCTCCGAGCGCTTTCTTCCTCCCCCACCCGCTCGCACGCCCCTTAGAGCGCTCCGCGTCTAATCTACCTCGGCGTGCTCGCCTCTTCCTCCCTGAGGCGCTCTCCGCCATGCGCCTGTGTGTTTGAAAGACAGAACAAAGACTCGTCTCTTAACTTCCCCTCCCTTGATGGGAGGGGATTGAGGGGAGGGTGACTGCTCGGCGCAGGGCCAAAGTCGGTACGGAGCCTCCGGGGTAATCGATTCTCCCGCCGTCCGTTACAAATTTGCCTGCCCGGCGAGGGCCCCCTCACCCCGGCCCTCTCCCACAAGGGGAGAGGGGGAAAACTTCTTGCGGGCTTTTTATTTTTCAAAATCCTCAGCCGAAAGAAAGCCCGGCAGGGCGCAAAATGTTATACCGACGCCTTCTTCCTCCCCACCACGATCCTCTCCACCCCTCCGTAGTCCTTCCTCACCTTTACCCCCTCGTATCTGCCGTCCGCTTCAAAGAGCCCCTTTACCTTGTCCGCCTGGTCCCAGCCGATCTCCATTATGAGAAAGCCGCCGGGCAGGAGGAAGTCCGGGGCTTTTTTGATTATCCGTTTTATGACGGCAAGCCCGTCCGCGCCACCAAAGAGCGCGGCATGGGGCTCGAAGTCCCTTACCTCGGGTGCGAGACTCTCTTTTTCGGATTCTGAGACATACGGCGGGTTCGTGACGATGATGTGCGCGCCTTTAAAGTCTGTATCCCTGAGCGGCCAGAAGAGGTCGCCTTCGATGAACATTATGCGCCCATCGACCCCGTTCCTTTTCGCGTTCTCTTCGGCGACGACGAGCGCGGCTTTCGATATGTCGGTAGCGTAGACTATTGATTCAGGAAATTCCCTGGCCGCGGAGACGGCGATACAACCAGAGCCGGTGCATAGGTCGATTATTGTAATGGCCTTGTCCTTGAAAGACCGGGCCGCCTCAAGGGCCTCATCTATAAGAAGCTCTGTCTCCGGCCTCGGTATGAGCGTATCCCTCGTGACCTTGAAGGCGAGAAAGCGGAACTCGGTCTCGCCGGTTATGTACTGCGCAGGCTCCCGGTTCGCTCTACGCTCGATGAATGAGAGAAAATCTTCTTCCTCCGCGTCGGTTAGTTGAAGCCCGGGATTGAGATAGAGCTCGTGCCGCTTGCGCTTCAGGAGGTGGGTGAGCAGGAACTCGGCCTCCTCCTTCGCATCCGGTATCTTGAACTCTTCGAGCTTTTTTACGGCCCAGGTGAGGGCCTCATTGATGGTCATCTGGCAAGACCCATTAAATTATTATCATCGCAGGTGAGGGGCATTTCACCCTCCCCTCAATCCCCTCCCGTTGAGGGAGGGGAAGTTAGAGCGAGGACCGCTCCTCGAAATGACAGAACGATAATATGCGGGCCATTCAGTTTTGTCAATTTTAGATTGTGGAGTTGAGGAGAGAAGGGGTCAGGCGAAGTACTCGGGCGCCTGTTCCCGGAGGGACTTCAACAGCTCGTAGGCTATCTGGCGGACCGATGCGAATTCTATCATTATCATGTCGGCGTGCGTCGCCTCGTGATCGTCGACCCAGCCGATGGCCGTCTTAAGGAGTATCTTGTTGTAGCTGTCGTTAAGCGACGGGTCTACTTCGTTCGCCTGCGTGTTGGAGACCGCGATCACGATGCCTTCGCGCGTGAGGTCAAGCCCCTTCTCCTCGTCGACTATCTCGGTCTTCCTCCACCACGCCTCGAAAGGGACCATCGCTGATTTTATCCGCGGGTTCTTTCCGAGCCTCGGGGTGTACCTGCTCACCGGGCCCCCGATGGTCACGACCGCGAGGCCGCTGAACGGGAGCCCGATGGAGGGGTCGTAGTCTGGGGAGTTGTCGCAGAAGAGGAGGGACTTGAGTTTCAGCCTTTCAAGGAGCGAGCGCGAAAAGCCGGTGTCCTCGGCTACGGCCCTTATGCAGACCGCGAGCCTCTGCGCCTCGCCCGTGAACTCGTTGTCGTAGGATGAGGCCGAGCCCTCCATGAAACGAACGAGGTCGCGCATGAGCTCTTTCAAATTTTCCTTCGTCGCGTCTCCCACGGGCTTTAGGGCCTGTCAGTGTACCTGGAGGTGCTCGCCGTACTGGCCGTAGAGCGTATCGAGCGTCTCGAACGCTATCTGCCGGACGGACGCGTACATGATCTCGATGAGCTCCGGGGGGGCCGCCTTGGCCCCGGTATCCGGGAGCGGGGCCTTGCTGACGATCGCTTCGAACGCGCCGGTCAACTTGGAGTCGACGACCCCGACCCTCGTTTTCGCGACCCTCTGCACTATCGCCTCGCGGCTCAAGTCGATGCCCTTCTCCTCTTCCACGAGCACGGGCTTCGTCCACCACTTCTCGAAGGGCGAGTGCTGGATGCGGAGGTTGTTCTCGAGCCTCGCTATATACCTCTGGGTCTTGCCGCCTATGGTGACTATCGCGAGCCCGCTGAAGGGGAGATCGAGTTTTTTCACGTAGTCGGGCGAGCCGTCGTGGAAGTTGAGGCCCTTAAGATTGAGCCTGTCCAGAAGCGAGCCCTGCCCCTCGGCTATTACGCGGATGCAGTACGCGAGCCTGCCCGCCTCTCCGGTCTTGTTAAAATCGAAGGCCTCGCATGATCCTTTCATATAGGAAAGGACCTCCCTTAAAAGGGCGAGTGATTCGCTCTCGGTCATGTCAATGCTCCTTGGTCTCAGGATTGATCGGTCATCGGATAGAATACAGGAATTCGGGCGTGAAATCAAATCATTAAGTAAAGCGGGGGCGGGACAGGGGGGGAGTCATCCAGGGCGCGGAAAAGCTCGAGCGCGGCCCTCGTCTTCAGTGGACGGCGAATTCGGCGACCTTCGGCCTTACGAGCTCCTCGTACTTGCTGTACTCCATCTCGACCGCCTCGTAGTGCGTCCCGGCGTTGAAGTAAATATCTTCCTCCCCGGCAAGGGATTTGTCTACGATGGTCTCCACGTTGTAGAGGTTGCCGAAGGGCGGCTCGGCCCCGGGCTCGCAGTCCGGGAAAAGCCGGGCGAACTCCTCTTCGGTAGCGAGCCGTATGTCATTTTCCCCGAGCGCTTTTTTAAGCCTCTCGAAGTCCACCCTGTGGCTCGCCGGGAGCACCGCCATGACTATCTTCCCGTCGGCCTTGACCATTACGGATTTCACGAGCTCCCTGCCTTTGACGTGCATCGACGCCGCTATCTCCTGCGCGGTGTACGCCTCGGGATGTATTACGGCCTTGTAGGTGACGTGGTTTCTGTCCAGGAACTCCTCAAGCCTCTTGAGAATCGCCATAAAGACCTCCTGCTGAAATTATATACCTTTATCAGGAAAACGCAAAGGAGACCGGGGGTGTCTGGGCCGTCTGATATAATGATTTATGTGGAGGAGGCGCCATGGACATTCTCATAGTCCCTTTCGGAGAGGTGGAGCACGAGGTCAAGGAGCTGATAAAAAAGAAGCTCAACGAGGCCTTCGGGAGGGGTGTCTCTGAATCCGGCAAGGAAAGACTTCCGGATTACGCCTTTGACAGCATGAGGGACCAGTACCTCTCCATCCGGATAATCAACAGGCTCGAGGAGGAGACGGACTTCAAACGGTTCGAGAAGGTGCTGGGGATCATAGACGCCGACCTCTTCGTACCGGGCTTCAGGTTCATATTCGGCCAGGCCGGGAGGAAGGCGGCGGTGATCGCTTTAGAGAGGCTCCATGAACGCTTCTGGGGCCTGCCCGAGAACAGGGCGCTTTATCTTAGGAGGGCGGCGATAGAGGCGGTCCACGAGCTCGGCCACTCCTACGGCCTCGCCCATTGCGAGAACGCACGCTGCGTCATGTACTTTTCGAACACCATAGACGATACCGACAGGAAGGGCGCGGACTTTTGCGGGGAGTGCGTAAGGAGGCTCGGGAATTAAAGACCCTGGGCGGCCCCCGGAAAAGGGCCGCCCAGGGTCTTTTTGTCAGAAGTCTACGTCGCTCTTCGAGGCTATGAGCGTCACTTCGGAGACCCCCGCCACCTTCGCGACCTCGCTCGAGAAGGCCTCTGTCTTTACGTCCGGCTTAAGGATTATGTCATAAGTGACCGTTACGAACCTGCCGTCGCCCGAGGGCTCGACGTGGAGGAGGTTAGACCTCTTCGAGAACTTCGAGAGCTTTTCGAGATACCCTTCGTCGCCCTGGTCCCTGTCGTACTGGAAGCGCAGGATGAACTCGCTCTTGTAAAGCGCGCCGAAGTTCAGGTGGTGGAGCACGACGGCGAGCGCCGAGATAGCGGCCGTCATGATGCCCGCTATGAAGTAGTTGCTCGTGCCTGACGCCATGCCAGCGGCGAGCGCGAAAAAGACATAGGCCGTGTCCTTCGTGTCCTTCACGACCGTCCTGAAGCGTATGATCGAGAGCGCTCCGACGAGGGCGAAGGCGCGGGCGAGGCTGTTGCCGATTATCATCATCACCGCTGAAACGATGACGGAGACGAAAACGAGCGTCAGCACGAAGGACTGTGAATAAGAGAGCCCCTTGTGCGTGTACCTGTAGACGAGGGATATTATGATCCCGAGCGCTATGGCGAGCGCCATGTTGACCGCGATGTCCGTGTGCGAATATATGAGGAGATCGCCTATCTCAGCCAGTGCCTTCTTGTCCATTTCATGCTCCTTTTTGCTCCTCTAAAAATTGTTCTTTTTCCTGATCTCTGCGTCAGGGCGTAAATAAAAATGCTCACATATTACCATATATGCTGCGCTTTTTATTTCCGCCCTTCCTTGACCTCAGAAAAAATTCCTAATTTTTA
>JACREV010000209.1 GCA_016218095.1 Deltaproteobacteria bacterium
CGAGATGACAGGCTGAATACCGAGCTCAATAGCGACGGCGAGCGCCGCGAGGTTCACCGCGACATAACCGGCCACCGCCGCGGCGGCTATCTTCCTCGCGCGGCCCGGAGAGCCCAAGGACAGCGCCCTGTACGAATAATAGCCGGCGAAGCTCATTATAAAGGCCATATTGAAGCTGTTCGCGCCTATGGCCAAAACGCCGCCGTCGCCGAAAAGAAAGGCCTGCAACGTCACCGCGAGGCTCAAAGCGATCACACCCGCCCAGGGGCCGAGCGCGATCGCCACGACAACGGACCCGACCATGTGCCCCGAGGAGCCCCCCGGGATCGGGATGTTGAACATCATTATAACGAAGGTGAAGGCCGCGCCTAGCGCGAGGAGCGGCAGATTTTTGAGTTTGAGCTCTGATTCGACCCGCTTTGAGGCGAAGTACCAGAGCGGCAGCATCGCCGCGAAAAAAACGGCGCAGGTCCTTGGGCTCAGGTATCCGTCCGGTATGTGCATCTAAACCTTAATGAACCGTATTCATACTCGGTGCGGGTTCAGGTTTGCGACCTGAACCCTTTTATTCGTAATCCGATAATCGCTTATATGGCCGGTTGAATTTGTTTGCCAAAAGCCATTTTTGATTTTTTGACTGAGTCTTTAAAATCGCTACTCGAACGCGAGCCTGGCCGCCTCGATCAAAAGCGCGTTCACGATAGCGACAGCTACCGTAGACCCGCCCTTCCTCCCCGATGACGCGATAAACGGCACAGAGCTCTTCATGAGCTCGGCCTTCGCCTCCTCGGCGCCGACGAACCCCACGGGCACGCCTATGACGAGCGCCGGCCTCGCCTCGCCCTTCCTGACGAGGGCGAGCAGCTCGTTCAACGCCGTCGGCGCGTTACCTATCGCAACTACCCCGCCTTCCATCGAAGGGGCCGCCTTTCTCATCGAGGCCGCGGTCTTGGTGATACCCTCGGCCTTAGCCATGCGCTCCACGTCCTTATCAGACGAAAAACAGAGCACGCGAGAGCCGGACAGCAGCCTGTACTTCATTATCCCGGCCTCGACCATCCTGACGTCGGTCACAATCGCCCTTCCCGCCCTTAAGGCCGCGCAACCGGCCTCTATCGCGCCGGGGCTGAACCTCAATATCTCCTTGTACTCGAAGTCGGCTGTCGTGTGTATGACCCTCTTCAATACCGGGAGCTCTGCAGCGAGGTGCGTTGTAGCGCCGAGCTCCTTTTCGATAAGAGAGAAGCTCTCCCTTTCTATCGGGTGCTGCCCCTCGTCCCTGCTTCCCGCTCCGACCGACTCCTCGATCCGCTCGATAGTGATGTCTACGAGCCTTTTATCGAACCCGATGTTCCGGGTAAGCTTGATCTCAAGTCCCTTGTGGCGGCCCTTCGCCTCCTCCAACTCGTTCGGCAGGTCCTTTGTCACATGGAGCCCCATGTATAAGAAGTAAGGCATGACGGCTATGTCCGTAAAGCCCCTGACTACGAGCTCATCGACCCCCTCCTGGAAGTCCGGCCTCTCAAGCTGGAGAAAAGCAGGGAGGACCGCGTCATAGCCGCCGGCCGCCTCGACCTCCCTGGCAACCTCCCGGAGAGTCTCGTTCGCCTCTTTCGCCTTGGACCCGTGGCCTAGGAGGAGCACCGCCCTCCTTTTGCCGTTGCGTTTTTCCACGCCCATCATCAAACCCTCCTTACGACTCAAAATAAAAAACCCCGCTTCAAAAAGAAGGGGGGTCGGATGCGGATGAAACCTCTCCAATACCCTCACCCTCTTTACCTTCGAAGGATCCGTGAGGCATTATCAAGGCAGGTCTCCTGACTTACGGGTCATCCTAATCTCCGCAACCTTCCCGGCGGTCAGCCAGTGGCTCAACATGCGGATTTCGTATCCGTTTACAGTGGCGGGTCCGTTCCCGATTCTCCGGTGGCAGTCGCGAGGATATTGGGGGGAACTTTTTATAAAAAGTTCCCCCCAAACCCCCTTCAAAAATTTTTAGTTCCGAGAAGGCCCCCATCAAAAGCCTTTGGGGGCCTTCTCGGAAAAACTGAAAGTTTTTGGAGAGAGTTTGAGAGAATCTTTTTTACAAAAAAGTCCTCTCAAAAATCCTTATAACTCCACTCAGACCACGGGATTCCCTTTTTAAGCCCTTTTGGGGCGCCCTGATATGTGCGGGGTAATCATTACATTTCTAAAAAGTGCGTGTCAAGGAAATACGGGGCGGGATCAAGGAGAGGGCTCATTTTGACTGTGTATCGGTAAAGCAGAACAAAAAATATTTTTTTCTGCAGGAATCCCCAGGCATGGGGTGAGCGACCTTAAGGGAGGAAGCTATATGAGCGAGCCGAGGAAGTAAAAAGGCGCGACAGCGCCCTAAGAGGGCGAGCGGTCCTCGCCGGACTGGCAAAGTTCGTATCGAAGGCGATTCGTACCCTAACCTCAATAGCTTCCGAAGAACTCTGGCACCGCGCCGAGCGGGGAGGGGGAGGGCGTAGCGAGAAGCCCCATGCCGAAAAAAAGCCCGGCAGGGCGCTAAAGGCTTTTAGCAGAAGATTCGAATATAGCCGATAACACGCGTTATTCGGGTCACGAATTAATGGGTTCAGGTCGCAAACCTGAACCCGCGATGAGAGCGGGCGGGGGTGGAAGGAAGCGCGCGGAGGCGCGCAAAAGGGCCTTAACACCCTTCTTTACTGTCCTGGATTGGCCCTCGGGGCCTTTTCTATCTCCAGGAGTACTTTGCCTTTCCTGAATATGCGGACTATACCCGTTGAGCCGGAGATGGTCACTGCGGTCGCCTCCGTCACGTCCGTTATGCCTGCCGCGGCCATGTGCCTGCACCCGAGGCCGGGCATGTGCCCTTCCTCTTCGAGCGCGGCGTCGAGGTGCACGCCCGCGCTTACGACTATCCCGTCCTCGCGGATCACAAACGCGCCGTCCAAAAGCGCAAACTCCTTGATGGTCTCGTGCACCGCGTCGTCGAGGATGTTCCGCGACTCCTCGGGGTAGCCCTTGAACGGGTTCATGATGAGCGGACGCGAGAGCCTTGCGACTTTTTCGTGGTCCCCGATCACGAACGTCGTGCCGATGGCCCTGCCCTCGCGCCCCTCGCTCGATAACTCGAGCGCTATCCCGAGGACCGTCTCTATCACCTCGGGCTTGACCCTCAAGAGGAGGTCTTTCGAGATGCCCGTTGTGCTGAATATCTCGGTCTCGCTCTCAAGGTCGAGGTACATGAGGGTGTCCATCGAGCCCTTTGAGGAGAGGCCGGTAAGGCATACGACCTTGTCGGACGACGTTATAACGCCTTCCGTTATGCACATGATGGTGGATAACTTTATCTGGCCGACCCTCGTGAGCCTCACCTCCGGGAGCTTCACGACCGCCTTGAGCTCTGCCCTGTAGCGTTCGAGGTCTGCGAGCGTGTCTGCCTTCTGCGTGAGTATCACGAGGCCTTTTTTTGACGCGGAATCCTTCCAGAACCTCCAGTCCTCGGTCGAGTCCATGAAGATGAGGACGGCGGAGGAGCCCGTCTCCTCCTTGAGGGAGAGGGCGGCCTCCAGCATCATCCGGTTGAGGTCTGTTATGCTATCCACCCTTGGCCTTCCTTTTTAGAGGCGTGACCCTCGCGTCGACTTGCGTGAGTATGCCCCGGAGCATGTTTATCTCCTTCTGCATGAGCCCGGTCCTGCCGAAGAGCCGTCGGAAACTCCGGAGGATGGATTCCAGTATATGCTCCGCCCCCTCGTCCCCGTATTCGAGTCCCCGTAGCGTCTTTTCCATGTGGCAGTACAACTTCTCCAATTCGGCGCGCGGGGCGACCTTCACGGCCTCTGCCTTCGGGTTCCCTGCCGCGAAGACCTGCCAGCAGAAGATAAGGACCGCCGAGGACAGGTTCAACGAAGGGTAGTCCTCGTGCGTCGGTATCTCGACGAGTATGTCGGCGAGCCGGATCTCATCGTTTTCAAGCCCCCGGTCCTCCCTGCCGAAGAGGACCGCGACATTGTTGCTGGACGCAAGCTCGAGTATTTTTTCCGTCGCCTCCTGTATGGTTAGGATCGGGTACCTTGTCCGCCCCATCCTCCGGGTAGTGGCGACGATGACGCCGGGCTCATCCGCGTAATCTTCGAGCGTCTTGAATACCCGCGCGCCCTTCAGGATATCGAAGGCGTTGCACGCCATCGACAGCGCCGCCTCAGCCGAGTGGTCGCAGGGGTTTATGAGTACGAGATCGGAAAACCCCGTGTTCTTCATGGCGCGGGCGACTGAGCCGACGTTCCCAGGGCTCTGCGGCTCTACAAGGACTATCGATATATTGTTGGAGGCGGAAGAGCCCTCCTTCTGTTTTTTCTCTTTTGTTTTTCGACGCATCTTGGGGTGTCAGATCAGGTTACTCTCAGTATAGCAAAATAGAGCGGTTCTTGGAATAGGGGCGTCGGGGGGTCTTCCATGAAGGGCTGGAAAGGTTAAGGCTAAACCACGAGGTCGACCTGCTGTACGGTGCCTACGTCCCCTGCCTCCGAGAGATAGACGCCTGACCTCCTGACCTGCCCGAGGTCGGCATTGTCAACCGACTTCAGGTCGAAGCTTGTCGAGGCGTATCCCAGGTAAATCGCCCCTACGCCCTGCTCTTTCAGGCTTTTGAGCGTATCTGCGCCGGATGCGTCCCTTGTCCAGACGAAGAGGCTCCCGAACGCAACGTCGTTTTCGTCTATCCACGAGTTCTTGTCCGTGTCGTAGGCCGAGAGCTCCTTAAAGCCGTTCCCGGTAGCGGGCCCGAAGAGCTCGCCTCCGTTATTCACCTTGCCGTCGCCGTTCCTGTCTATCGCTAAAAAACCGGAGCCCGGCGCGGCAAATGAGATGTCCTCCTCGTCCCCGTCGGAATCGAGGTCGAACGCGAACTTCATGGACGTGAGCTCAGCCGCTCTTCCGCCAAAGTTGATGACGAGCGGGTCGACGCGTCTCGCGTCCCCGGCCCTTAAGCCCACGGTCTCTTCGGTAATGGAGGCCCTCTGCATGGTAAGCTCAAGGGAGAAGCTCAACTCCTGCCCGTCCGCGGTCTTGATGACCCCGGATGCGCTGAACGAGGTCTCTTCTATCTCGGCGGTAACGGCGCGGGAGTCGTATTCGAGCCCCCACCCCTCCCGGCCGTCTCCCGCGTCTTTCAAGGCCTCCTCGGTCCTTTTCATCTCAGCCGAGGGCTCCTTTTCGATCGTCATTACCTTTATCCGTCTGCCTGTCAACGCCTCGATGAGGAGTTTCTTAAGGAAGGTGTCGTGGTCGACTCCTCCGTCTATCTCTATCTCCCTTGCGCCCAGGTACCGCTTACCCTGCCCTTTTATCGTGGCGAGGCGCGCCCTCGCCTCTTCCGACAGCACGACCCTGTCCTTGGGCCTTTCGTCCGGCACGGCGTCCGCTCCCCTCGGCCTCTCTCCCCCGACCCAGGCTGTGAGCCTCTCGCTTTTTGCCTCGCGCTCGACAAAGGACCGTGCCTCGGCGAAGAGTATGTTCGAGTCTATTATGCGCATATAAAAACCCTTATACGGTATATCGGCGAGGGCCCTTAAACCTTTAGTCCCGGGGTCTGCTATAATTTAGAGATGGACGAAAGACCAGAACCAAAACATCTTGAGACGGCGCAGAAGACCGGGCTTGTAGTCGTCATCACCGGGAACGGCAAGGGGAAGACCACCTCCGCCCTGGGGATAGCCCTCAGGGCCGCGGGCCACGGGATGAAGGTCTCCTTCATACAGTTCATGAAAGGCGACATACATTCAGGGGAGCTCGACTCGATAAAAAGGCTCTCCCCCGAGGTGGAGTTCCACGTCATGGGCAAGGGGTTCTGCGGCATCATGGGGGACACGCACAAGTTCCCGGAGCACAGGGACGACGCCCAGAGGGCGATAGCGCTCGCCAAAGATAAGATTTCGTCCGGGCTTTACGACGTCGTGATACTCGACGAGATAAACAACTCTCTTAAGCTCAAGCTCGTGGACCTCGACCAGGTCTTGGGGCTCCTGGACGCGAGGCCGCCGCTTCTGCACCTCGTCCTTACCGGCAGGGACGCGCACCCGGAGGTCGTCTTCAGGGCGCATACCGTATCCGAAGTAAGGGAGGTCAAGCACGCGTACAGGCAGGGGATAGAGCCGCAAAAGGGGATCGATTACTAAGCGAACGCAATGAACTACCCCGCCGCAAGCAGCGGGGTATCTTACCTTAATACCTCCCCTCCCTCGACGGGAGGGGATTGAGGGGAGGGTGACTGCTCGGCGCAGGGCCGGCGTCGGCACGGCTCTGGATAAATCGATTCTCCAGCCGTTCGATACCGAATTGCCCGCCCGGCACGCTTCACCCCCACCCTGACCCTCCCCCATCAAGGGGGAGGGGTTTAAAAAAACGCGGCAAGCCGCGGGGTATTAGACCCTAAGAGAGAATTATGTCTTTATACTTGCGTCAGTTCAAAACTTTTATAGGTATCGAGACCGTCGCCTGCATATCCGGCGCGTCGGCGGTAATCCCGATGCCGAGCGATACGTCGAGCGAGACCTTTCTTGAGAGTATGTAAGACGCCCCGACCCTGAGCATCCCGACGGTAAGGTTCGTCCCCGGCACGTCCTCTCCCTGTAGCGTCGTCTCTCCGGTAAACCTCTGGTCCCACCCGAAGTTTATTGACGTATCGGGGTTCAGCGACAGACCCATGCCGAGCTGGAACCCGGCGGTGTCTCCGGGGTCGATCCTCCCCGAGGTCTTGTGCGCGGCGAGGTTCGCGGTATACGAGAGACCGGCGTATAGCGCGAGCGGGTCCCGGAGCTTGAGCATCGTGAGAGTCGCCTGCACGCCGTTAAAGCCGGTGCCGAGCGCGAGGTCGTCGTCGCTTGTGCCGAAGGGGCTCCGCCCCGTTGTAGTCTTCCATCTGAGGCCCGTAAGGAGGTCCGGGAACCACCCCTTTTCCCTGAACGCCTGCCACGTAAGCCCGGCCTCGATGTCGCCGAACCCTGTCGAGGCGTGTCCCGTCTCCTCGCTCTCCGAGGTGACGATCTTCTCTGTCGCGTGGCTGTAAGGGACGTAGACTTCGGCCTGGAGGTCCTTGGGGAGCCCGAGCCTGAGCGTGAGAGACGGCATGTAGGTGTCCCTCCTTACCCGCTCAGAGGTTATGTCGCCGACGACGAGGATCGGGAGGATCGTGAAGCCGTCTACTATGACCTCTTCGGATGACGAGTGTATGTATGAAAAACCGGGCGCGACCTCGAGGCTCCAGGGGTTCAAGAGCAAACCGCCTTTTTCTATTATGGTCCTTTCCAGCGCGGTACGGGCGGCATCTTCGTCAGCGGAGGAGGCGCGCTCGGGCGAGAACGCGGCGGCCTTTTGAGCCGCGCTACGGAGCTCGTTGACCTCTAGCTCGAGCGTCTCTACCCTCTTTTTAAGCTCCACGGCCTCCTTTTCCCTCTGCCAGAAGATATAGGCGGGGGTCTTTTCAAGCCCCTCGTCGGAAAGTATCCCGTCGATCACTTCGGCAGCTGGCGCTGGTCCGGGCTCTGAAACCGGCTCCGTCTCTTCCATTACGCCATCGTCAACCGAAGCCTCGTCTGAGAGAGCTACAGCCGGTAATGCCGCGAGTAAAACGGAGAGGAGGACCGCGATGATCGAAAAAAAGTATGCTGTTTTCTTAAGGGCCATGTCTTGTAGGTGGGTCCGGCCTTATGCCGGATACCGCTCGTCTTAAAGCGGCGCCGTCGGTCACGAGAAAGTCCTCGGCGCTCGGGAGAAGCCCGCCCTGAAGCTCGGCCCCCTCTTTTTTCAAGACAAAGCCTATGCCGTTTTTCCAGATCTCCAGGAACCTCTTCTTCTGCATGGATACCGCGCCGTAGACAGGGTCCGAAAAGAGGACGCGGTCGCCGTACGCCCCCCTGAATACCACGAAGTGGTCGTAATTTTTTATGTTAACGGGAATTATTGCCGGGGTTTTGAAGCCTGTCAAGTCGTCGAGCGTAAGTTCCGCGTATCCGGCGCCCTTGTACCCGTACCTGTCGGTGAACTTCTTAAGGTCCATGAGAGAGAACCCGCCCCTTGCCCTGACCTTCATGGGGTCCGTGGTCTTCAATATCCCGATGA
Source organism: Deltaproteobacteria bacterium (assembly GCA_016218095.1). Lineage (GTDB taxonomy): Bacteria > Desulfobacterota > GWC2-55-46 > GWC2-55-46 > GWC2-55-46 > GWB2-55-19. Next base: position 8,113 of record JACREV010000209.1, read on the forward strand.
TTATCTCGCTCTCGGGGACCGGGTCGTTGTAATGGTACGTAAGGAGCGTGGAGAGCGCGGCGGCCCCGCAGCTCATGTCCCACCTCTGCTTCACGACGTTCGTCTGCCGGAGCTCCTGGAACGAGCGCACGCCGGCCTCTGCCCGCGTGCCTCCGACGCCGAGCGGAAGAACGCCGCCTTCCGCCTGCGCCTTGAAGAACACGAGCGCCGCGGGTATGGCAAGGATGAAGAAAACCCGTTTTAACATCTCTCCTCCTGATAATGCGCCCTGCCGGGCCTCTCCCGGCAGGGCGCAAGCCGCAGCGCTGGTTTAGCGGTACTGGTTCAGGCAGTTCGACTGGTACGGGACCAAATTCATGTTGTTCTCAAGCGAGGCCGTGACCCCGTCGTTGACCATTGCGCCGAAGGCTATGTTTACGCCGTTGGCGACAGAGCTCGACGAGGCGTTGGATATGTTGAGGGCCGTCGCCCCGCTCAAGGAATCGCCGCTGAGCGAGACCGTGTCCTCGGACGAGACATCGAGGTACGAGTCATCCCCGGTGATGTACGCCGCCACCACGTCCGTGAGGGAAGACGTCGTCGTGCTGGTGCTCTGCTCCTCCTGGTACTCCGTGTCCTGGTTCATGGAGGCCGAGCACGACGCGCCTACCGCGGTCACGCAGGCCGAGCCCCTTTCCGCGGTCGCGTAGCCGACGTTGTATATCTCCGCGTAGACGGTGTCGATCCCGTCGCCAGCCGCCGCCGCGCCCCTGCCGTAGTTGGCGTCGAGCGAGGCCGAGTCGAGCGAGAAGGAGATGCCGTCCTCGTAGGAGAGGCCGTTTATGGTGATGTTAAGGCTCGCCGGGTCCACCCCCGCGGCGCTGTGCATCACGTCCGAGTTGCTTGCGCTCCATTCGGAGCTGGTCTCCACGTGCGTGATGTTGCCCGCATAGGCCGCGGAGTCCTGGCTTATCTGGTTCGTCTGCTGGAAGATGTACGAGGAGCCGAGGATGTTCACGCCGTTGGCCATGAGGCTCTCGGCGGAGTTCGATACGTTAAGGGCCGCGGCCTCGGAGAGCGCGGAGTCCGAAAGGTCCACCGCGCCGTGCTCGTTCACGGCCGCTTCCGCGCCGTTGCCTATGATGGCGCTGCCGGCGACGACGCCCTCGAGCTCCCCGTCGGAAAGGGCCTTGGGTCCGGCAAAGGCGTCGGTTGCGAGCGCGAGCGCGGCTACGGCAAACGACATTACCAGGAATCTCTTCATTGTGTATCCTCCTTTTCAGTTTGGGTTCAGACCGTTGTCGTTACGGTGTTCGCTTTTTTCAGAAACTGCCTGAGAGGTTCAGCTGCTGAAGGGTGCCGACGCTCGAGTTCACGTTTATGTTCAGGTTCAAAAGCACCTGTATCGCGGAGTCCACGGCGGTGATGTTGACGACTGAGTTAAGCCCGCTCTGGGCGTTGCCGCTTAAGGTGATCGCCCCGTATTTATCCGGCGACATGGCGAACCCGAGGGAGCCGTCCCCGTCCACCGAGTAGTCCCCTCCGGCCTTGCTGAAGCTGAAGTTAAGCGTGCCGTCCACGAGCTCCGTGTAGACGGAGCCTGCGGCCACGCCGTCCAGCTCGGCATCCGTTAGCTCCCTGGCGGCATGCGCGTCATTCGTCCACGCGAACGCCGAGATGGCCAGTGCCGCGATTATGGGTATTGCCCTTTTTCTCATATCCCTCCTTTATGCACGGACACAATTTGGACTAACGGTACTGGTTGATCGTGTTCTGCTGGCTCGTGTATAAGGAATACCCGCCCGTACCCCATGCGATGTTGACCCCGTTGGCGACGACGGACGACGCCGCGTTCACGACGTTCAACGCCGCAAGCCCCTGCATCGCGTTGCCGGAGAGGTTGACGGTGTTGTCCGTCTCGACGTCGAGCTCGGAATCGTCCCCGGTTATATAGGTCGCGTAGGCGTTCTGAAGCTCGGAGGTCGTGGAGTGAGTCTCATATGACGTCTCGCTCTCGTAGTCGGTGTTCAACGCCGCCGAGCAGGAGGCGCCCGCTCCGGTCACGCAGGCCGCGCCCTTGTCGGCATACGCGGTGCCGACGTTGTCGAGAGTGGCGTTGGGATAGTCCCCGGCCGCGGCCGCGCCCCTGCCGTAATTGGCGTCGAGCGAAGCCGAGTCAAGCGTGAAGGTGAACCCGTCCTCGATGGTGACGCCGTTGATGGCTATGTTGAGGCTTGCGGGTTCGACCCCTGCCGAGCTGTGGAACACCTCGGAGTTCCTGCTTGAAGAGCTCTCATGCGTGTCATTGTGCGTCCAGTACCCGACATAGGCCTGCTCGTCCTGCTCTATGTTGTTGGACTGACCGAGCAGGAAGCTCGACCCGGTTATATTGACCCCGTTCGCGACCATGCTCTCGGCGGCGTTCGTGAAGTTCAGCGCCGCCGCGTCCGCGCCCGCGTATCCGGACATCTCCACCGCGCCGGAGGTGTGTATCGAGGCGGATGCGCCGTTGCCTATTATCGCCCCCCCCGCGGCTATTGCGTCGAGCTCCCCGTCGGTCAAGGCCTTCGGGGCCGCGGACGCGTCGAAGGCGAACGCTACGAGGAATACTCCCATTGAGGCGAGGATCAATCTCTTCATTTCTTTCTCCTTTTCTTTTTTTAGTGTTTGTAAGATGAATGCCGAAAAGACCTTAAGTCCATGAAAAATATTTCTCACGCGACCGGGTCACCACCTCCTTTTCCTTTCAGGGCTGGATGATGTAAATAGCAAGAACCGTGCCTCGGGGCGGCGGGACGCCGTATGTCGCCGATATCTTTCGGGAACTTGAATGGCGAGGTCTCAAAGGCATGAGAGGGGCGCAGGAAGGCGTAAACCGGAGGCGACGCGCGACGCTCCACCCGGAGTGATGGAATTTCAGAGAGGAGTGGAAGAAAACCGGCGTGGGCGCGGGCGTTATGCCGCCCGGGCGTTCGGCGAAGGGCCATAAAAAATCTTTACAGCGTAAAAAACCTTTTTACGTTTCAGGAAAGACTTTTGCGAAAAGATCATTTCCAGGGTGACCTTTTCTTTACGTCCATCCAGGTGAGCCTGTTTATTATGTAGAGAAGGGCCGTAAGGACGGCCATGTAGATGATGACCTTCGCCCCCACCGACGACCTCTCCTTCGCGGGTTCGGCGGCCTCGAGCAGGAATGCGGCGACGTCGTTGGCCTTGCGGAGAAGCTCAGGGTCGTCGAGCGCTATGGGCGGGGGCATGGCGATGGCCCCTTCGGTCTGTGTCTCCTCTGCAAAGGCCGCGTTCATCATGCGGCCGTCCCCGCCGACCGTGTAGCTTGTAAGGAGCCTGTAGATGTACTCGGCCCCCTCCGTCCCCTTTCCCCTGGAGATCGCCATGAGGCTCAAGTCGGGCGCCTCGGCCCCCAACGACGCCTTCATCGCCTCGCTCTCCATCCCCGCCTTTATCCCCTCCCTGTGCTCGGCGTCCCTGTAGTATTTAAGGCCGTGGCAGAGCGCGCATGACGAGTGAAAGACGTCTTTGCCCCTCTCCACCGCCTCCCTGGATAGGTCGAGTCTTACGCGCTCCGCGCCCCCTGCCGCGTGCGGGAGGGCCGAGATGATAAAAAGGATGAGAACCGCAAGCCTGCGCATTCAATCCCCCTTGTCTTCAGCCGAGAGGAACTCCCCTGCCGGGGTCCTCACAGGCTCGTAGTAGGAGACTACAGGCATTGTAATGAAATAAAGGAGGTAGTACGACGCCGCGAATACCCCGAGCGTGTGCATGGTGACGCCGAGGAAAGAGACCGCGTTCGGCTGGTACCTGCCTACGTACCCGAGCAGGACGAAGTCGACGAAGAATATCCATGTGAGGACCCTCTTGACCGGCCTGTAGCGCGCGCTCCTCACCCTCGAGCGGTCGAGGACCGGCAGGATCCCGATCGACAATATGGCTGTGGCGAGCGCGACGACCCCTCCGAGCTTGCTCGGCACGGTCTTGAGTATCGCGTAAAAAGGAAGGAGGTACCATTCGGCGACTATGTTAAGTGGCGTTTCCAGCGGGTTCGCCGGCTCGTTGTTCACCGGCTCGAGGAACATCCTCGGGTCGAAGAAGACGATGTAGAGGAAGACCATCGCGTAAAGGGATATGAACCAGAGGTCCTTGGCCACGTAGTACGGATAGAACGGGACGGAGAGCGGCCACTTCTTGTCGAAGTCCACGCCCTCGGGGTTGTTCGAGCCGGTCATGCGCAGGGCTATCAAATGGAGCGCTATAAGTGAGCCGATTACCGCTACGGGTATGAACGTCGTATGCAGGGCGAAGAACCTCGTCAAGGCCGCGTCCCCCATCGCGAAGTCGCCCCTCATCCAGGCCGTCAACCCGGGCCCCACGACCGGTATTACGGTGAACACGTTGGTTATCGCCGTCGCGCCCCAGAACGACATCTGCCCCCACGGGAGCACGTAGCCCATGAACGCCTCGGCGACAAAGGAGAGGAATATGAAGAACCCTATGTACCAGAGTAGCTCCCTCGGCCTCTTATACGAGCCGTAGTATATGCCTCTGGCCATGTGGACGTAGATGGCTACGAATATCGCCGTCGAGCCGTTGGCGTGGACGTTCCTTATGAGCCAGCCCCAGTGGACCTCGCGCATGATGTACTGTATCGAGTCGAAGGCGAGCGTCTCATCCGGCTTGTAGAACATCGCGAGCCAGACACCGGTTATGACCTGGATCGCGTAGAAGGTCCCGGCTATCGCGCCGAAGTTCCAGAGGTAGCTCAAGTTCCTCGGGGCGTGGTAGCCTGTCAGGTTTTTCTCTACGAAGTCGGATAACGGGAAGCGCTTGTTTATCCAGTCGAGCGCACGCCTCATGCCTAAAGTCTCCTTTGGGTTACGTGGCCTCGGGGAGCTCAGTTATGGTCCTCGCGTCCTCGCCGTATCCCCCGAAGGCCTCTGTACCGAGGATGAGCGTCCTGTCATCGACGATCTTATAAGGGAGGAGGTGCAGGTTTTCAGGCGGAGGGCCGCCGAGGCGGCGTCCGAGCGTATCGTATAGCCCTCCGTGACATAAGCAATAAAACCCGGGCTCTTCGCCGTGCGGGAGCCTCTCCGGCATGAGCCTGGGGACGCACCCGAGATGCGTGCATATCCCGATGCCGACGAAGATATCGGGGCGGATCGTCCGCTCGTTCACCGTAGCAGGGTCGGCGAGCTCCGCAGGGTCGGTCTCCTCGGTCGCCTTGATCATCCGTGCGGTCCTCCGGAGTATGAAGACCGGGGCCTTCCTCCAGACGACCTTTTTGAAACCGCCCTCTTTAAGGTCCGAGATATCGACCTCTATCCTGCCCGCGGCGAGTATGTGCTTCGAGGGCTCCATCGCCCTGATAAACGGTATGGCGGACGCCGCGGCCCCGGCCGCACCC
>JACREV010000211.1 GCA_016218095.1 Deltaproteobacteria bacterium
CAGAGGACGGAGGTCCTTGAGGCGGAGGAGCCGTTCACAAAGGGGCAGAAGGGCTCTTCGGCCATGCCGCACAAGAGGAACCCGATACTGTCCGAGAACCTGACGGGGCTTTCGCGCCTCATGCGCGGCTACGCCATGAGCGCTTTGGAGAACGTCGCGCTCTGGCACGAGCGCGACATATCGCATTCGTCGGTCGAAAGGGTGATCGCGCCGGACGCTACGATCCTTATGGACTTCATGCTTGCGCGCGCGACGAACCTCATAAGAGACCTCGTCGTGTACCCGGAGAACATGAAGGAGAACATGGAGAGGCTTAAGGGTGTCGTCTTCTCCCAGAAGGTCTTATTAAAGCTGGTCGAGAAGGGCACGACCCGCGAGGAGGCGTACGCGATCGTCCAGAGGAACGCGATGAAGGTCTGGGAGGGCTTGGGGGACTTCAAGTCGCTCCTCCTTGAGGACAATGAGGTCATGAACTATCTAACGTCCAAGGAGGTCGAGGCCTGCTTCGATGTGCGGCCTTACCTCAAGAACGTGGACTACATCTTCAGAAGGACGTTCGGAGTAAAAAAGTAAAGACCGGAGGGTTTTAAAGATGCAGAGGCTTGAGAAGCTTTACGAAGGCAAGGCGAAGGTCCTTTATTCGACCGACAACCCGGACCTCATCATACAATACTTCAAGGACGAGGCGACGGCGTTTGACGGGAAGAAGAAGGGGATAATAGAGTCGAAGGGGATACTCAACAACAAGATATCGTCGCGGATATTCAGGTACCTAGAGTCCAAGGGCGTAAAGACGCACTTCGTGGAGATGCCCTCTGAGCGGGAGATGGTCGTAAAAAGGCTTAAGATCGTCCCCATCGAGGTCGTGGTCCGGAACATAGCCGCGGGCTCCCTTTCCAAGAGGATGGGTGTAGAGGAAGGCACGCCGCTTAAGGAGACGATACTCGAGCTCTATTACAAGAGCGATGCGCTCGGCGACCCGATGATAAACGAGTACCACGTGAAGGCATTCGGGCTCGCCGGGGCAGACGAGCTCCGGCGCATCGAGGCAGAGGCGTTGAAGGTCAACAAATATCTTTCGGAGTTTTTCGATGAGCGCGGTATAATACTCGTGGACTTCAAGCTCGAGTTCGGCATACACAAGGGCGAGATACTCCTGGGCGACGAGGTCACCCCGGACGGTTGCAGGCTCTGGGACAAGGAGACCCGCGAGAAGATGGACAAGGACAGGTTCAGGCGCGACCTCGGCAAGGTCGAAGAGGCGTACCAGGAAGTCTTGAGAAAGGTGATGGAGTGATGAAGGCCAAAGTCTATGTAACGCTTAAAAAGGGCGTCCTCGACCCGCAGGGCAAGGCCGTGATGGGCGCGTTGAAGACCATGTCCTTCGACGAGGTCAGGGACGTGAGAATAGGAAAGTTCATGGAGCTCGAGATAGACGGCGCGTCGAAAGAAAAGGAGGAGGCCCGCATCAAGGATATGTGCGAGCGGCTCCTCGCGAACACAGTAATCGAGAATTACAGGATTGAGATCGAGTAAGGAGATCGGATAGTGAAGTTCGGCATCGTAGTTTTTCCGGGTTCCAACTGCGACCACGACTGCTACCACGTGGTCAAGCATGTATTCAATAAAGACGCCGGGTACGTCTGGCACAAGGATACATCTTTAAAGGGCTACGACTGCGTGATACTCCCCGGCGGGTTCTCCTACGGGGATTATCTCCGGACCGGGGCGATAGCGAGCGCCTCGCCCGTGATGAACGAAGTCGTAAGTTTCGCAAAAAAGGGCGGGCTCGTCCTCGGCATCTGCAACGGCTTCCAGATATTGACGGAGGCCGGGTTGCTCCCCGGCGCGCTCATGAGGAACAGGGGGCTCAAGTTCATCTGCGCTCACGTGCCTGTGCGGGTGGACAACAACGCAACACCTTTTACCGCGAGGTACGGGAAGAACGAAGTCGTCGATATGCCGATAGCGCACGCAGACGGCAACTACTTCGCCGACGTTGACACGATAAAAAAGCTCGAAGACTCGGGGAGGATCGCATTCAGGTATTCGACACCCGGGGGGACGGCGACCGACGATGCCAACCCGAACGGCGCGTTACTCAATATCGCAGGCATCACTAACGAGAGGGGGAACGTGCTCGGCATGATGCCGCACCCGGAGAGGGCGAGCGAGACAGCGCTCGGCTCAATCGGCGGCAGGGGCGTTTTTGAATCGATCATAAGCGCATTGTCATAAGGGATAAGGGAACGCAAATGGGGTTCAAGGAAGATCTCAGATCAGGAAAGTTCGTCATAACCGCCGAGATATGCCCGCCCAGGGGGACCGAGGCGGCTTCGTTCATAGAGAAGGCGCGGCTCCTTAAAGGCAGGATCTCTGCCGCGAACGTCACCGACAACCAGCGGGCGGTCATGCGCCTCTCGTCCCTCGCCTGCTCGGTACTGCTCATGAAGGAAGGGCTCGAGCCGGTCTTTCAGATGACGTGCAGGGACCGGAACAGGCTCGCCCTTCAATCAGACCTCCTCGGCGCGTGGGTCCTTGGCGTAAGGAACATACTCGCGCTCACCGGAGACCACGTGTCCGCTGGCGACCACAGGGAGGCGAAGGCGGTCTTCGACCTCGATTCGGTCCAGCTCGTCTCCATGATAACGACGCTCAACTCCGGGAAGAACATGAACGGGGTCGAGCTCCGCGGCGGGACCGATTTTTTCATCGGCGCGGTCGTAGCCCCCGAGGCGAGCCCCTGGGAGCCGGAGGAAATAAAGTTCGAGAAGAAGGTCGCGGCAGGGGCGAGGTTCTTCCAGTCGCAGGCGATATTCGACATGGATAAGTTCAAGAGGTTCTTCGACGGGGCTGAAAAATCCGGGGCCTCCATCCTCGGCGGCATTCTCCTGCTTAAGTCCGCGAAGATGGCCAACTACCTTAACGCGAACGTCCCCGGGGTACACGTGCCTCAGAATCTCATAGACGAGCTCGAAGGGGCGCCCGACCAGCTCGAGAAGGGCATCGAGATAGCCGCAAGGCAGGTGAGGGAATTGAAGAAGTTCTGCCACGGCGCGCACATCATGGCCATAGGCCAGGAAGAGAGCGTTGTAAGGATAATCGAGGGGGCTTGAAAAGCTACTCTAAAAATTGTTATTTTTCCTGATCTCTGTGTCAGGTCGGAAATAAAAATGCTCACATATTACCATATATGCTCCGCTTTTTATTTCCGCCCTTCCTTGACCTCAGAAAAAATTCCTAATTTTTAGAGGTAGCTTAAAAGAGTATGATTGAAATGTCAAATGCCAAACGCCGGACGTGAAAGCGTCCGGCGTTTTTTTGTAAGAGAGCCTTAAAATTTCAGCTCGCCTTTTCCTCTTCATCCCCGTCCTCAGGGGAATCGTCCATCGTTATCTCGTACTCTTCGCCTTCGGTCTCCACTGCGGCTGTTTCGGCCTCTTCGGTCTTGACTTCCGGCTTGTCGGCATCGGGTGTCAAACCCGTCGGCGAGACGCCGCCCGCGGCTATGTAGACCGCCTCCTCGTCGCCGAGGTTGTCGAGGAGGAAGACCTGCGCATCTTTCGAATGGAACGCCTCTCCCGCGCCGACCGTGAAAGAGGTCTTCCCGCTCTTTATGCGTATGGACCCCTTGAGGATGCATATGATCTCCTCCCTGCCTTCGCCCGGAGAGAGCCTCTTCGAGGTCTCCCTGGGCCTGAGCCTGCCGTAGGTGAGGTACACGGTCCCGCCGAGTTCGCCGGGGCCGAGGGAGTATTCGTTGTTGGGGTTGAGTTCAGCTAGCTGAGGGAGCTTGTATATCTTCATGCCATCGTTTCCATGGTGTCCCTGAAGTGCTCGATGAAGTCCTCGCCGTGCATGGGCCTCAAGATTATCCATTTTTTTTTCTTGTCGAGCCTCACCTCGACCTCTGCGCCGGGGATGAGCTCGAGGAAACGGAGGTAGTCCTCCGGGAGGGCTACGCCCTCGCGCCCTTTTTCTATTCGAACGATCTTCTCTTTCATGGTCTTCCCCCTTTGCGTCTTTTGCCTGCCCCTTTATCGTCTTCAGTAGCTTAAAGCACGGCGGTATTCACCGCTCATTTATTATATTAAGTTCACAAAGGCGAGTAGTCAAGGTAATTCATTGTTTTTTTAATGAAGGAAAGGTTCAAGAAGCCCGCGAGGTCTTTGACGCTGCGCGCCTGTTCCGGTAAAACAGGAAACGAACGGAAGCAGGCCATTCGACGAAGTCGCCGAACCTTGACAATTATGTGCCAAGGTGTATTATATCCAAAGGCGTAAGTACCTTTAAGGGCCCCAAGATGCAGAAGGAAGACTCCTTAAAAACAGGGCATATCAAACAACGGTACTTCTGTGCGAGAGAGCTCCAGTTCTCCATCGCGCTCCTCATCGTACTCGCGCTCCTCGGCGGGGTATTCCTCCAGGCCATCTCATCCCTCTTAAGCCAGTACTACGGCGTCGATACCCCGATACTCGGCGTACTCCTCGTTATAGGTTACATCGCCATAGTAGTCCTCCTCGCGGTCTTCTACACCCACAGGCTCATAGGCCCGTTCGTCCGGCTCGAATACGAGATGAGGATGATAGCCGCAGGCAATATCTCGAAGCGCCTCACCTTGAGGACCAAGGACGACCTCCACATCAGGAACTTCGTGAAGCACGTGAACTGCTTCGTCGGCAGGTTCGAGGAGATGAGCCGGGAGTACAACCTCCTCAACTCCGCCGTATCAAAAAGGCTCGACGATATCACCAGGGAGATAGCGAAGGGCTCTGAAGCCGACTGCTCCATGATACAGGAGGAGATAAAGGCCCTTCAGGCCGAGATGAGGAAGTTCAGGGAAAAATGGTAGCCTTAAGTCAGTGACCAGCCGCTTAAAAGCCCTCCTCGTTTTTTTCATAATCCTCTCAGCAGTCCCCTGCCTTTCAGAGGCTTCAGAGAAGGATACCTTCGTAAAATACGTCATCGACGGCGACACGATAACCGTACCTGGCGGAGAGAGCGTAAGGTACATCGGGATAGACACGCCTGAGCGGGGCGAGCCTTTCTACATGGAGGCGAGACAAAGGAACCTCTCTCTCGTAAAGGGCAAAAAGGTCACGCTCGTCTTTTGTGATAATGAGAGGCGGGACAAGTACGGCAGGCTCCTCGCCTGGGTATACGCCGGGGGGGTCTTCGTGAACGAGGTCCTGCTGAAGGAGGGGCTCGCCCGGAGGCTCCCCATACCGCCCTGCGGGACGATGTTTTCGGATGAGTTTAAGGCCGCGGAAAAGGCGGCCCGCGACAAGAGGCTCGGCATATGGGCGGACAAGGCTGTCCCTGGGAGCGAGATGCGAGTACCTCTTAGATAAAAAGAAGGGTATGTAGCGGCCGGTTTGATCCTCTAAATGCCACGGCAACGCCCGTTTTATCTTGACAACCTCGACCCCGGCTTATTATAGTATCAATATAAAGGCGGCGTACCCAAGTGGCAAGGGAGCAGTCTGCAAAACTGCCATCCAGCGGTTCGAATCCGCTCG
>JACREV010000210.1 GCA_016218095.1 Deltaproteobacteria bacterium
CCCCACCTCTTCGCCTTCTTTATCTCCTCGATATTTGCGGTGTCCAGAAAGATGTTCATCAAACCCTCCTTAGGTCAATCGAATGTGATGGTGTATTTGCCGCCGCCGTTCTCAAGCTCTTTTACGGCGGAGTTTATGTCATCGAGCCTGAAGGACCCGGTCGTGAAGCCGTCGAGCTTAAGCTTCCCCTGTTTATAAAATTCGAGTAGCCTCGGTATGTCCCTCACCGGGTTTGAGGACCCGTAGAGCGAGCCTATTATCTTCTTCTCGAGGTGGAACTCTATCGGCGGGAGCGAGTACTTGGCGAGCGGGTGCGGGGAACCGACCATTACGACCGTCCCTGCCCTCCTGACCGCGGCAAGGGACTTGTTCAGCGTCTCTTCGGTCGCCACCCCGTCAAAGGTGTAATCTACCCCGAAGCCGCCTGTCGCCTTCCTTATCTCGTCTATCGAGATCTCAGGGAGCACGATATCCGCGCCGGCTTCTTTTATAGCCGTCCACTTCTCTTCCTTCGGGTCGACGGCTATTATGAGGACCGCGCCCTTTATCTTCAGGGCCTGGATGACGGAGATGCCGACGTTGCCTCCGCCCACGACGAGCGAGGTCGAGCCTTCTTCGACATTCGCGGTGTTATATACCGCCCCTATGCCTGTCACGACCGAACAACCGACGACGGAAGCCAACTCGAATGGGATTGCGTCGTCGACCTTCACGCACCCTGTCTCGTAGACGACCGTGTATTCGCTGAATGATGATACCCCGTTGAAGTGGAATATCTCCTTACCGTTTTCGCTGAAACGGGTGGTCCAGTCCGGAAGCAACCCCTTGCCGCGCGGCCACGCGACCGTGTGGCACTGGTGTGTGAGCCCCTTGTTGCAGAAGAAGCAATCCCCGCAGAAAGCGGCCCAGCTAAGGACCACGCGGTCGCCTTTCTTGAGAGACTTTACCCCGGCCCCGGTCTCGACGACGGTCCCCGCGCCCTCGTGCCCGAGGACAAGCGGCATGTCGTAACGGGTGTGGCCGACGATCGCGTTAAGGTCGCTCCTGCATAGGCCCGCCATCTCCATCTTGACGAGGACCTCGCGCTCCTTCGGCGCGGACAGAGAGACCTCTCTCACGCTCAACGGGGCGCCCTTGGCTTCCAGTATCGCGGCCCTGGTCCTTGTCACCTCAGGCCGCCTTCCTTGCCACGATATTGTAAGAGGCGGCGGAGAAGTACGGGTCGCGCTCGTAGGTGAGTCCGAAGTCGCGGATGTCCCACCTGGTGAGGTCATTGAGCGAGCCTATGGCGGACTCCACGTCGCCGCGCTCCCTCGCCTCCTTGAGCTCGTCGCTGAATTCGTACCCTTTAAGATAAGTCGTATAGCTCTTCTCGGCGACTTCGAAGGAGGCGGCCTTCAGAAGAGGCAGTAGCTTCTCCTCTCCTAACGCCTGTATGTGCCAGGGCCAGATGGCCTCGTTTATGAGCTTGTCCTCAGGGTCGCTCCAGCGCTCAGGCGGGCAGACGCTGTAGGGGTAGTAGTCCTCCTCCGGGGTCGTAATGATGAGCGTGCCGTCCTTCTTAAGGAGCCTCCCCGCCTTTTTCAAAAGGTCGAGCGGGTCCTCTACGTGCTCTATGACGTCCATTAAGAATATGCAGTCGAACGAACCCTCGCCGCCTACGAGCGCGTCGGCGTCGCCGCAGATCGGGACGATGTTCGGTGCGCTCTCGACCCACATCTTCTCGACAAACCTTACGGCGTCCTTGGACCTGTCGACGAAGAAGGCCTTATCCGCAAAACGGGAGAGGAGGAAGGAGCCGAAGCCGAGCCCGCCGCCTATGTCGAGTACGCGCTTGTCTGTCGCGTAGAGAGAGCCCAATGCGTACTTGCAGAAGATCTCGAGGTCGTGCGCGAAACCGTGGAGGATGCCGAAAGTTGGCCTTTCTCCCGAGACCTCGAACTTGTCACCCTTCTCCTGGAGGATATCGACTATCCTGTCCTTGGTCTTCAAGACCTCCGACATGATCGGGGCCCACGGGATGCTGGCGGGAAGCCGCCTCTCCTCGCCGAGCCTGAAGCTCACGACCGGCAATTCCTTTTTGTTGTAGAGCGATGAGTTTACGGCCTTGACCTCTTTCGCGAGCAAGGACCCGAAGAGGAAGGCGTTCGCCCTGAAGGTATTGAACGGGAAGAAGGCGACGTCATACGGAGACTTCATTATTTCGCGGAGAAACCCGGCCGATTCCTTCTTCGTGATCCTCCCGTAATAGTCCTCGTCTATCTCGTGGACCCTGCCGAAGGGGAACTCGGAGATTATCCGCTCGAAGCCGGTCCTCTGTTTCTTGAGTATCAGGAGGTCTGGCCGCAAATTCTCCTCCCTGAAAATATACTCGCAGAGGAGCCTGGCGACCGGGTACGATTCAGGGAGCATCACGAGCGTCTTTCCAGCCATTATCTCTTCTCCTTCTTTCCGAATATTACGGCCTCGCGGCCGATTCCGTGCTTCGCCATTATCCCGTACATCTCTTTTTTGAATTCCTTTAGCCCCGGCTCGTTCAGCATTATGTCCAGCCGCTTGCGCCTCAAGTGGCTCGCCCTTCCCACCTCGTCGTTGCCGACGTAGTTGTCGCCCATGAGAAGGAAAAAATCTATCGGGAACATCGAAGACGAGCCTATGACCGAAAAGCCGCACCTCTCAAGGAGGGCCGAGAGTGTGGCGTGGTTGAAGTAATTTATATGGTGAGGAGGCGCGAGCCAGTAGTGAGAGAAGTTGAGCCTCTCGGAGAGCGTCTTTTGCACGGGGCTGAAGTCGTTCGGAGCGACACAGCAGACTATGCCCCCGTCTTCAAGCAGGGAGTGCGCGAGCTTTAATATGCCCGCCGGGTCCGGCACATGCTCCAGGACCTCCGATAAGTGGACGGCGTCGAAGCGCCTGTTGATCGATGAGGCGAGCTTCTCATCGAGAAAGGCGTTTTCAACCTCCACGCCCAGAGTCCTCGCGTGCGCCGCGGCCTGTTTGGAGGGCTCTATGCCCATGACCTTCCAGCCCCTCTCAAGCCCGCGTTTCAGAAAATAGCCCGGGCCGGAGCCGACGTCGAGTATCGACCCCCTCCCTGATTCGTTTTCCAAAAATTCGTAACGGTCGTCGTAGACGGTCTCCCACCACCGGAGGTCCTCGATCGTCCTCTCGATGTATAGGGGCTTTTCGTCCTTGTAATACTCGTCCCTGTAGACGCTCTCCAGCTCCTCGGGCGCGGGGACCGGGTCGGTGTGGATGAAGCCGCAGGTCTCGCACGCGATTATCCCGTACCCGTTCGCCTTGTCTATCAGCCTTCCGTTATGCATGCTGTACGCCTTCCGTTTCCGCCGCAGGCCTTTCGTTGAAGAAGGCGCCTATGAGGGCGGCTATCCTTTCGGAGCCTTTGCCGTCGACGAGCTTTTGAGCCTTTTCGGAGGCGTCCCTCCAAAAGGCCTCGTCTTTAAATCTCGTTACAGCGCCCCTGATCGCCTCGGGCGTGACGTCCTTATAATGGCCGAGGCTTACGGAAACCCCGAGCCCCTCGAAGCCCTTGAGGTCGAAACTATCGCTTTCGTAGTTGCCTATGAGGACCGACGGCACGCCCATGCAGGCGAGCTCGTATATCGTAGTGCCTACGGCTGTAACCGCCACGTGCGAGGCGGCCATGAGCTGGCTCAAGTCCTTTGCGTCCTGCACGAACCTGAAGCCCGGGCGCCATCTCACGAGGGCCTTCAAGTCCCTCTCGGGGCTGAAGGCCGGGCCTATTACCGTCGTGACCTCGACCCCATCCATGTCCTTAAGAGACTTCAATACCAACTCGGTCAGCCTGAACGGGTCCGCGCCCCCCATTGTGACGAGCACCTTTAACGGGAGCGAGTGCCTTATCTTCCAGAGCCTCTCCTTTCTGAACCTCTCGCCGACTATCACGAACTCGGCTCCGCCCCTCACCCCATCCCCTTTTTCCTTGTAGAGCGCTGAAGGAACGATCACGAGGTCAGCCCCTTTCGATACGGTATTGTCCAGGAGCACGACCTTCCTCCCAGATCCCTTCAATGCCGCTATCTGGGTTGAGACGTCCTTCCTGGTGTCGATAAGCACTATGTCGTTGGTAAGACGCGCCGGGTGCGTGCCATCTATGGGATAGGTGATGTGCGGGAGACCCGCTCCCTCAAGCCTCTCGGCCACGGCGCTGTCGCTGTTCACAAGGAAGTGGAACGGGATATCGAGGGCGGAGAGCGCCGCGGCGACGTTCATGCATCTCACCACGTGCCCCATGCCTATGCCGCTCCCCCCCTCGGTCCAGATGGTCACGCCGTCGCGCATAGCCCCCCTCTGAGGTTCATCCTGTCGCCGGATTCCCTTAAGACGACGGCGAGCTTGAGGGTCTTCATGCCTTCGCGCACGGTCAAGTGCGGCCTTCTCTTCTTCTCGACGCACTCGAGGAACTCCTTCATCTCCTTCACGTACATCGTGTTTATCTCGAAGAGGACCCTCTCGGAGGCCCATCTTCCGGTATCCACGTGGAATATCTCGATTGACCCGTCGGACATGTTCGCCCTTATGGTGCCGAGCTCTCCGGCTATGACGAGCCTGTGCTGGCCTATCCTCTGGAGAAAGTCCGTCTGCCAGCTCACGTACGAGCCGTTCTCCATCCTGAAGACCCCGAGCGCGAGGTCCTCGACGTCCATCTGGAGCCCGCTCACCTTGTCGACGAACGCGTGCGCCTCTACCACGTCGCCGAAGAGCCAGCGCACGTTATCAAGCCCGTGTATCGAGGTCAGCACCACCCCTCCGCCGAGGGATTTCTTTGCCGCGTACTCATTCCTGTAATCGGC
>JACREV010000214.1 GCA_016218095.1 Deltaproteobacteria bacterium
CTTCTCTATCTCCCTCTGTATCAGTCCCACGGACCGATTGCAGAGGCCTCACCCGGGTGTGAGGAGAGCGACGTCGACGGACTCGCGTTTAAGGAGACCCGCCACCTCGGGAGCGGTCTTCCTTATGAGTGTTGCGATGTGTCTGCCGTCTATGTGGCCCATGAAGCTGTAGTTGGCCTTCGCAAGCCCCTTTATCTCGCCTCTCGCCTCCATCTCGCGGAGCCTCTCTATCGGGAAGACGATGTTCAAGTCCCTATCCGCGTCCGCGTGGTCGTAGTAGTCGTGCGTGATCATATACTCCGAGAGCGGAGTAGCTGACGGAATTTCCCTGTACGTAGGGTCGCCGTCCTTGTCCAGCATGTCAAATGGCTTCTGTGACTTTAGATGGACCCCGGCGGTGGTCACGAGCGCTACAACCGAGTCCTTCAACGGCTTTTTTACCGGCGTCCAGGGTATGCCCGAGACACTTATCGCCTCCGTCTTCTCGATGAACCTGTCGAGGAGCGCGGGAAAGCGCGTCAGGAGCCTCGCGAGGACTTTATTTTTGAACCTTCCCATAAACATTTCCATAGAAAAATACGACGTTAAGGAAACCTGGATTCCAGGCTTCAAATAAGCTTCAGATGCGAGGCGACGAGAAGCGAGGAACGAGGCGTACTTTTTTGTGTACGCCGCAGTTACGAGCGCCGAAGACAACAAAGCAGATGGACTTTTTGAGCAGCCTGTCAGAAAATCCCCGCCTCTTTCTGGAGCGTCCGGATATAGGTGATGATGTTCTCGGTATCTTCCTTGGACACGCCATCCACCTTCGGCATGTCTCCGAACCTCCAGTGGTGCGAGCGCGCGCCCCTTTCAACGGCCCAGCGGAAACTCATATCCGAGTGGTGGTTAGGGTGGTATATCTTGTGTATGAGCGGGGGACCGGACTCCGTGCCCGAGGCCTTATCGCCGTGGCACTTTACGCAGTTCTTTTTGAACGCCTCCTCGCCCTTTTTAAAGGCGATATCGTCGGCAAACGTAAGGGATGAAAATGCAAGGCAGAGCAATAACGCAAACGACAGTCTATTCATGGTCGCGGCCTCCTGCCTCTCCTTTATCACAGTGAAGCAATCAGGTCAACTCGGGAGAGAACCTCTTAAGCCTGAGCGCGTTCGTAACTACGCTAACGGATGAAAGCCCCATCGCCGCCGCCGCGAACATCGGGTCGAGGAGCATGCCGGTAAACGGATAGAGCGCCCCTGCGGCTACGGGTATTAGGAGCACGTTATAGAAAAACGCCCAGAAGAGGTTCTGCCTGATGTTCCTTATCGTAGCCCTGCTCAAAGCGATGGCGGTGACGATGGCCCTCAAGTCCCCTCCTATCAATGTTATGTCAGAGGCCTCCATCGCGACGTCCGTCCCGGTGCCTATGGCTATGCCGACGTCGGCCTGCGCGAGAGCGGGCGCGTCGTTTATGCCGTCGCCTACCATCGCGACCCTCTTCCCCTCGTCCTGGAGCTTCTTTACCTCCCGGGCCTTGTCCTCGGGGAGGACCTCCGAGAGTATTCTATCTACGCCAAGCTCCTTACCTATGGCCGAGGCGGTCCTCCGGTTGTCACCCGTTATGATGGCGACCGTAAGCCCCATGCGCTTCAACGCGGCTATCGCTTCCCTGGAGTTCTCCTTCAGGGTATCTGCCACGGCGAGGACGCCGACCGCCTTATTATCCACTGCAAGGAAGATAGGGGTCTTCCCCTCGTCGGAAAGCCTCTCCGCCTCTTTTAAAAGCCCATCCGTCGCTATCTTCTTGTCGGCCATCATCTTGAGGTTCCCGAGTATGACCTCCCTGCCTTCTACTTTCGCGATAAGCCCGTGGCCTGGGAGAGCGTTGAATCCGACTGGGCCCGAAAGCCCTATCCCCTTTGCCGACGCCCTTCCGACTATCGCCTCTCCTATCGGGTGCTCGGAGCCTTTTTCGGCGGATGCGGCGTAGAAGAGGAGGCTATCTTCCGGCGAGAGCCCCCCTCTTATGAACTCCTCATCCTTAGCGACCACGATGTCGGTCAACGCGGGCTCGCCCTTTGTGAGCGTCCCGGTCTTGTCGAATATTATCACGTCCAATTTGTGCGCCGTCTCGAGCGACTCCCCTCCCCTTATGAGTATGCCGTTTTCCGCGCCCTTGCCCGTGCCGACCATGATGGAGGTCGGGGTCGCAAGCCCCATTGCGCACGGGCACGCGATGATGAGGACGGCGATGAAGTTCAGAAGCGCGTAGGTGAATGCGGGCGCGGGGCCGAATATGATCCAAACGATGAATGTGACGGATGCTATGGCGATGACGACGGGGACGAACCAGCTCGCTATCACGTCGACGAGCCGCGCTATCGGCGGCTTCGACCCTTGAGCCTCTTCGACGAGCCTTATAATCTGAGAGAGTGTGGAGTCCTTGCCTACCTTCGTGGCCCTGTACTTGAATGAGCCCGTCTTGTTGATGGTGGCGCCTATTACAATGTCGCCCGGCTTTTTGTCAACCGGGAGCGACTCCCCGCTTATCATCGATTCGTCGATCGACGAGAACCCTTCGAAGACCTTTCCGTCGACCGGGACCTTCTCGCCGGGCCTGACGATGATGATATCCCCCTCGACGACGTCGGAGGCCGGGATGTCGATCTCTCTCCCGCCGCGCACGACCCGCGCGGTCTTGGGAGAGAGTCCGATGAGCTTCCTTATCGCCTCCGAGGTCTGCCCCTTTGCCCTCATCTCAAGGAGCCTGCCGAGGAGTATGAGCGCGATAATGGCCGTAGCCGTATCGAAGTAGACGCCCGTTGAGAACCCGTGTGAGACGAACATGCCGGGCGCGAACGTCACCGCAGAGCTATATAAGTAAGCGGCGGAGGTGCCGACGGCTATGAGCGTGTTCATGTCCGTCGTAAAGTGCCGCGCGGCGATGAACGCCCCCCTGTAGAACCGCCATCCGGCCCAGAACTGGACAGGGGTCGCGAGGACGAAGAGAAGATAGTTGTTGCCGAGAAAGGCAGGTACGCCGGGTATCATCCCGGCGAAAGACCCTATCATAACCGGGACGGCGATTATCGCGGCTATGATGAATCTCAGACGGAGCCTCTTCTCCTCCTCCTTTTTTTCCCTCTCGTCTCTGGCAAGGAGGTCTTCCTCGTCGGACGGAGCTAGCGCCTTGTAACCCGCCGCGTTTATCGCCTTCATAAGGGCGTCGACGCCTGTGACGGTCGGGAGGTAATTGATCGTCGCCTTTTCGGTAGCGAAGTTGACCGAAGCGCTCACGACCCCATCGACCGCGTTCAATGCCTTTGTGACCTTTTCTACGCACGAGGCGCAGGACATCCCCTTTACCGGGATGTATACACTCGCCACCCCGGCCCCGTAGCCGAGCTCCTTTATCGTCTTTATGAAGTCCGAGACGTGTACGCCGTCCGGGTCATAGGCGATATTGACCTTCTCGGAGGCGAAGTTTACCGAGGCCTCTATTATGCCGGAGAGACCCGTAAGCCCCTTCTCTATCTTGGCCGCGCACGAGGCGCAGGACATCCCTGTAATGGGGAGAGATACCTTTTTGATCTTCCTGGGTGCGGGCCCCGCCTCTTTTAAAGGGTGCGCGTGCGCAGGAGGGAGCTTCTCTTTTCCGTCCCTTCCTGAGAGGTACTTTTCAGGGTCTGCCCTGAACTTCTCATTGCAGTTGGGGTTGCAGAAATAATAGGTCTTGCCATTATAGGCGTATGCGCCGCCCCTGGGGTCCTTTTTCGGCACGGTCATGGAGCAGACCGGGTCTATAGCCTTTTCCGGCTCGAAGGCCTCGGCGGGCGCTCCGTCTGTATTCCCCAGAAAGGCCTCCGGGTCGGAGTCGAACCTCTCCTTGCACCGGAGAGCGCAGAAATACACCTTTTCGCCCCTGTAAAGGCTTTCCCCCCTTGCCTTTGCCGGGTCTACATCCATCCCACAGACCGGGTCTATCGCCATTGCCTCTCCTTGCGGTTCATGTCCAAACCCCATTATATCATGGGGCCGCGCCCCCTTCTACAAGGGTCAAAAACCCTCATCTTTTAACAACTTTTAATGAGATTTTAAGAAAAATTTTGATATTGTTAAGGTATCATAACCTATGTTATCTTTTTTATTGGGCTTTATACCAAAATAGGGAGAGTGCATATACTCCATGGACGAATACCGGATAGACAGCCATAAACTGATCTTTCATGTGGACAGGGTCGCCGGATGGCTAAAGGGCGCCGATATCTATCCGATATATATGGAGGTTTCTCCGATAGGCGCGTGCAACCACAGGTGCACCTACTGCGCCCTCGATTACATGCAGTATAACCCGAGGCACCTGGACGCCGCTATCCTTAAAGACCGGCTCTCCGAGATGGGCAGGCTCGGCGTAAAGTCCATCATGTACGCCGGCGAGGGCGAGCCATTTCTCCATAAGGAAGTAGGCGGGATAATAAACCACACGAAGGCCTCCGGGATAGACGTCGCCATCACCTC
>JACREV010000213.1 GCA_016218095.1 Deltaproteobacteria bacterium
GCCTGCCCCGTCCCGGCCCGATGATTATATCATAATACGGCGGAATTCAACATAAAAGCCATGAAAAACAGAATGATTTCATCTGCGCATGAGGGCCCCTGCCCTTTTCAGGAACTCCGGGTCTCCGGGGAAGGCCTCGGCCCCTCTTTCATAGACCGCAAGGGCCTCGGCCACTCTACCTGTCCTCGCATACCCTTCCCCGAGCCTTAGGATGACCTCCCTTAAAAGCTCAGGCCTTTTCGCGAAATAAAGCGCTTTTTCATAGAGCTCTATGGCGTCGTTCACTCGCCCCATGGACTCGTATATCGTCCCGAGATTGAACCCGGCCACGGGGTCCTCGGGCTCAAGCTTAAGGACCTCCTCGTATTCCGCCGTTGCCCGGTCCATGAGGCCGTGCCTCTGGTACGCGTTCGCGAGCACCTTCCTCGTAAGCAAAACCATGGTCGGGTCAGGGTGCGGGCTTTTGAGGTTCAGGTCCAATGCCTTCGAGAGCCTCTCTATCGCCTCTGCGTCCCTCCCCTCCTTGAAATCGAGGTACCCGAGGGAATGGAGCGCGAGGTAGTTTTCCGGAGACCCTTTGAGCGACTCCCCCCAAAGCGCCCTGTCATCGCGCCAGTTGAGGGACTTTTTGTACGACCAGACCGAGTAAAAGGAAGAGACGACCGCGAGCGCGACGATCAAGAGCGCCTTCTGCCTTGCGGCGGCCTTTTGAAAGACAAGGGCGATAAAGAGCGCGAACCCGACCGACGGGAAGTACAGGTATCTCTCGGCGAACGGCGTCCTGCTTATGGCAGGGGCGTAGAGGGCGGGCAGAAGCGGGACGACGAATATCGCAAGCGCGAGGAGGGACAGCCTGTCGAATCTCTTTCGGAAGGTAACGAAGAAGGCCGCGAGCGCGACGATGACGGCGATAGAGACTATGAACCCCGCGCCTCCGACGGATACCGGCGAGAAGGGCTGAAGAGGGTAGATTTCTACCGGGAAGACGAGCGCCTTCAGGTACTCGGCGAAAAGATAGGGCGCGTTCACGAGGAAGTCCGCCCCTTTAAGGTCCGTGTGTATCCGAACGGGCGCGGCTATATGGCCAAGTAACGCGGATTTGATCCCTATGTAGGCAAGGGCGGCGAAGGCGAAAGGTACATACCTCTTTACGCGGGAGAGGCCCGGCGCCCAACCCTCGCGGAGCGAATCGTAGACATACAAAAAGAACGGGAAGATGATCGCGGTCTCCTTCGTGAATACCGCGATGAAATATATGAGGGCCGAAGCGACGAACCCGTAGGCCCTGCCCTCGCCTGCGTAAACGTAAAAAGATACGAGGCATAGAAAGGTATAGAGCAGCTCGGGGACGCACCCTACCCACGCAACCGCTTCGCTCCCCGCCGGAAGGACCGTAAATATGAGAGCGCCCGCGAAGGCGGCAAAGGAGGCCCCTTTCTCTTCCGCGCGGAAGAGCCTCCTTATGAGAAAGAACGAGATGACTGCGTTCGCCGAGTGGAGGATCACATTCACAAGGTGCCATCCCCAGGGCTCAAGCCCGAAGACGGCGTACTCGGCCATGTAAAACGCCATGAAGAGGGGCCTGTAGGAGATCGCCTGGTAGTTTGACTCGGCGAAGGCGAAGGTGTGGGAGGTGAATATGTCCTTCAGGTATCTTATATCCGTGATCCAGCGGTTCCTCAATACCTGCTCGGCATCGTCGTAGACGAAGGAGTTCCACAATGTCGCGTGGTATACGGCAAAGGAGGCCGCTACGAGGGCGAGCGCGAAGAGGAGCGTTTTGAGCCTTCCGTTCATCTCCCGGTCATCCTCCTTGCGAGCGCGAGTTCCCTTGCGGCCTCCGCGTCATCGGGGTCGAGTTTCAACTCCTCCTCGAAGCTTATCATCGCGTCCTCGTGCATGCCGAGGGCCATAAGGGCTTTCCCCATGTTACCGTATATGGTTTTAAGGCCCTCCCTCCTCCAGGGCAGTTCAAGGGCCCTGTTGTACTCGAGGACCGCCCCCTTCAGGTCTCCGGACGACTGGAGCGCGAGGGCGAGGTTCAGGCGGGCCTCAGGAAGGTCCGGCTTTATCCGTACGGCCTCCCTGAACCTAGGAGCGGCCTCCTTGTGGAGCCCCTTTTCCGCGTATATCTTTCCGAGATGCAGGTTCGAAAGGACGAGCGTCTTCTCGTCCGGGAACCTTCTCTCCATGTTCATCCGTATCGATTCCTTGTAGTCGAATATGGCGGCGTCCATATCCCCGGCTATCGCTCGCTCAACCGCGATATTGTGCGATGCGAGATAATTGCCTTCCTGAGAGACCGCGGACGCGGTCCATATGGATAGGTCGTCCTTCCAGGCGAAGTTCCTCTTTATCGTCGCGTATGAAAAAACGGCGGTAACGGCGAGGAGGATAACGAGAGCCCCGGCGGCGCGCCCAAACCTCTCCCCTATCATTCGGGACGATACTGCCGCGGCCCCGATCGCGAGAGCGGCCGAAGGCAGATAGGCCTGCCTCTCGGCAAAGGGGTTCTGGCTGAGTGCGGGTATGTAGAGCGCGGGGAGTATGGCTATCGAGAAAAAGATGAGCGAGAACGCCGCCAGCGGGCGCTTTTTACGGTAGAAAACGATTCCCCCAATGAGCGAGGAGGTCACGAGCGCGCCGAATAGAAACCTCGGGTCCGCAGTAGACACCGCCGGGTCGAACACCCTGAAGGGCTCGAACCGATAAGGCAAGACGAGGGCGCGGAGATAATCGGCAAAGAATATGACGGCGTTTAATAGAGCCTTGCCGGCGTCCAGATACGGGTGCATCGTAGACGCCGGCGCGAGGCCGCCGAGGAATGATCGCCTGAGGACAAGATAGAGCCCGAGCGCCGCGGCAAACGGCAAATAGCGCCTGAGGTAATCGCCCCTGGACTTTGCGGCGAGCCTGTCATAGGCGAATACCACAAGAGGGAGCGTCACGGCCGTCTCTTTAAAAAGAAGGGCGAGGAAGTAGACGACAGCCGGGACTACGGCTGAGGCGCGCTCTCTTCTTACAGAGATATGGAGCGCGGCGAGGTAGAGCGCCGTGTACGAGAGCTCCGGGACGCAGGCGACCCACGCCACGGGCTCGTTGTGCGCCGGGTGAGCGGCGAAGAGGAGCGCGGCTATGAACGGGGCGACGAGGCTTACGGACGGCGCCCCCGCCTCCTCGCGGCCTCCTCTTGTCAGTCTATCGGCGATGAGGAATACCATTACTACGGAGAAGGCGTGGAGGATGACGTTGACGAGGTGCCAGCCCCAGGGCTTGACCCCGAAGGCCGAGTATTCGAAGAGATAGGCGAGCATGAAGAGCGGCCTGTACGAGCCGGTCACCTTGAGCTCCGGCTTGAAGCCGTAGACGTGGCTTGTGAGTATCTCGGGCACATTGGCGAAGGAGGCGAGCCAGCCGTTCTTCTCTATCTGCAGGTGGTCGTCGTAGACGAAGCCGTTGGAAAGGGTATTGGCGTAGACCGCGAAGGAGACGAGCGCGGCTATCGCGATAAAGAGAAGTTTGAGCCCCCTTTCAGAACGCATGGCGGATCAGATCCCCTTGTAGTGGCCTGTAAAATACATCCTGTAGAATATGGCGAGCGTGTCCATCCCCGCGCGGTAGAGGTCCTTTGTCCTGATCCTGCCCCATTTGGCGACCCTCTGGAAGTTAAGCACTATCGGGGCCTCGGCTATCGTGTAGCCGAGCCGGTGCGCGTTGGCGAGTATCTCGAGGTCGTAGGCGTACCTTGCGCAGACGACCTTGGGGAATATCCTTTTCAGCACCTCGGCCTTGAAAATCTTCAGCCCAGTTTGCGTGTCACGGACCGGGAGCTTGAAGAGGAGTTTCAGAGCTATCGCGTATACCCTGCTTATTAACCTTCTGTGGGCGGGGTACTTGAGCGCGGACGAGGGGTGGTGCTTGGAGCCTATCACGATTTGCGCGCCTTTCTCCTCCATCACCTTGAAGAGCGCCGGTATCTGGGAGGGGTGGAGGTCGAGGTCGGCGTCAAGGAATGCTACATAGTCTCCCTCGGCGCTCATGAAGCCTTCCTTCAGCGCCCCGCCCTTGCCGCGGTTGACCTTGTAATGGACGACCTTGATGTGCGGGTGCGTGCGCGAGGCGGCCAAAGCCTCCGCGTGGGTATTGTCAGAGCTCCCGTCGTCGACGACTATTATCTCGAACGGACCGCCCCATGCCTTTTCGAGCGTCTCCCATGTCTCGACGACGTTCTTCCGGATGTGCGCGCCCTCGTTGAACGACGGCATTATCACGGAGAGCGTCTTGCCGTTCTTCTTCATCTCTCCTCAATCCTTACGCCGGTCATTGATATCTCCGCGAGGGCCTTTGCCGCATCCGCGTAGCCGGGTTTAAGGCGGAGCGCCTCGGAGAACTCGGCGGCGGCCTCATCGATCAGGAACTCGCCCCTGTATATGAGCCCCAGGTTGTAGTGCGCGTCCGCGGAGCCTGGGTCGAGCCTCAAGACCTCCCTGTAGTGCAGGGCCGCGTTAATGTTATCACCTTTTTGCTGATAGCACCAAGCGAGATTGAAGTGCGCGTCCTCGTAGTCAGGGGCGGCTTTTATCGCCTCCGTGAACTCGCCTATGGCCCTATCGAGGTCGCCTCTCTCCTGGTACGCGAGCGCGAGGTTGTAGTGCGCGTATTTGCTCCCAGGCGACTTCTTGACGGTATCGGACCATAGGGCGAGGTCGTCCTTCCATACGGAGACCCGCTCAAACGAGCTTAAGGCGTAGGCGGTCGTGACGGCTATCGTCATGATGACGGCCGCAACGGAAAAGGCGGCCTTGAGCTTCCCCCTGAAGACCGCATCAAGTAAAAAACCGACGATTATGCCGAGCCCGGCGGTCGGCAGGTACAAGTACCTGTCAGCTGAGGCCGACGTGGAGAGCGCCGGGATGTATAAGACCGGAAGGAGCGGAAGCCCTACCATGAGGAGCCCTGAAATAACCGCCCTCTTTCTCCTGAACGCCGCAAGCGCCGCGGTAAACCCCGCGGCCGCGGCTATCCCCGCAAAGGCGTTCAGGTCAAGCGACTTTATCGTGTGGAGCTCGTAAAGGGCGGATAGGTTCGCCGGGTAGATGAGCTTCCCCGCGTATTGAAAGACGAGCGGGAATATGTTGATGACGAGCTCGACGCCTGACAAAGGGGCCTGCCTGTGCTCTATGACGCCGCCTATGGCATAAGTCCTCACAATCATGTAAAGCGCGGCCACCGCGAAAAAGCCCGCCCAATATTTCCATACCCTTCGCCACCTGCCGCTTGATAGATCATACGCGATGACGAGGGCCGGCAGCACCATGGCGGTCTCTTTGCTAAGGAGCGCAGGGATAAAAGAGGCGAGCGAAATTATATAAAGACCCGGTCTTCCGCCCTCACTGACCCTCAGATAGAGGTAAAAGGAAAGGAGGAGGAAGAGCGTGAACGTAAGCTCCGTTACAGCCGATACCCACGCCACGGGCTCCGCGTTCACGGGATGGAGCGCGAATAAAAGGGCGGCGAAGAACGGCGCAAGTAAAGACGGGGCCTCAGCCCTTCCGCCGACCTGGGCCCCTTCGTCGGCGGGCTTGAGCAGGCGCGATACTACTCCGAATACGAGTAATCCGTTTATCGCGTGCAGGGAGACGTTCACGAGGTGCCATCCCCAGGCTTTGAAACCGAATGCGAGGTACGACGCCATGAACGAAAGATGGAGCATCGGCCTGTACGTGTTCGAGGTATAGCCGGAGTACGACCAGAGGGAGGACGAGAGTATCTCGGGTATGTAACGGGGGTCCGTTATCCATGGGTTCTTAAGCACCTGCGTGTGGTCGTCGTAGACAAACCCGTTTTGAAGCGCAGGGGAAAAGACCGCGACGGTTATGACGACCGCGAGCGCCGCAAGCACCACCCTCGATATCGATGCGCTCAGCCTCCCCATCACTCCTCCATCGCCTTAAGCGCCCTTGCCCTCGCGAGCGCTTCAGTTGCCAGAGCGAAGTCAGGGTTGAGACTCAATGCCGCCGAGAGCTCGGAGTCCGCCTCGTCGAACATGTACAGGTCGGTATAGATGAGCCCGAGGTTGTAATGGGCGTCTGCCGCGCCATTTGGAGAGAGGCGGATAGCCTCCCTGTAGTGCTCTATCGCGGACCTCGCGTCCCCCTTCGTCCGGCTCGACCACGCGAAGTTGTAGTGGACGTGCGCGCTCCTCGGGGACTTCTCAAGCGCGTCTGCCCAGAGGGTATAGTCCTCCCTCCAGACGGCGCTTCTCTTGAAAGAGGCGACGGCGTATGAGGAGAGGAGCGCGAGAGAACACGCTGAGACGGCGATAAGCCTGATCGCTCCCGGGCGTTTGATGACCGCAAGGGCGACGGACGCGGCGATTATGGCAAAACCAGCCGTCGGCAGATACAGATACCTGTCCGCGGCCGCCGATGTCGAGAGGGCAGGGATATATAAGACCGGGAGGATCGGCAGGGCGGTCCAGATGAGGGCGAGCCTTACGGGTCTATGCCTGATGAACGCAACGGCGATGAAGAAGGCCGCGGTCGCGGCCATCCCCGCCATGACCCTCTGGTCGCCGAAAGAGCGCGCCGGGTAGAACTCGTAGATGATGCTAAGCCCCGACGGATAGACGAGCTTCGAGAGATAATGCGTAATAAGCGGGAATATGTTTATAAAGGCCTCATAGGCGCTGAATGCTATCTTCTTTTCATGCACAAGCGCGCCGACGGCGTATGTCCTTATGACCATATACAGGACCGCCGTGCCGAAGAATATCGCGTAATTGAACGCCCTCTTGAAGACCTTTCCGCCGTCATCGACGAGGTCTGAGGCGAAGAGGAGCGCGGGGAGTATTATCGCCGTCTCCTTGACAAGGAGCGCGAGAAAATAGAGGAGCGCCGAGACGCCGACCTTCTTGAGAGAGTCCCTCCCGCCCCTTGCATAGAGCCGGAAGGCGGCGAGAAATAAAGCGGTAAACAGGAGCTCCGCCTGCGCGGATGCCCAGTTGGCGACCTCTGAATTTATCGTATGGAGCGTAAAGACAAGGGCGGCGAGGAGCGGGGGCAAAGACCTGTAACGGAAGCCGCGCCCCGCGTCATACTTGGCAAACAGCATCGATGCTATCCCGTAAAGGAGACAGCCGTTCAGCGCAAGCAAAGATACGTTCACGAGGTGAAAGCCCCAGGGGGAACCGAGCCCGAATACGAAGTTCTCGGCCATGAATACGATGAAGAGGAGCGGCCTGTAGGTGTTCGACGCGGAGCGCGCAGGGTCGGCGAATACCGTCGAAGACGTGAGGATATCCGGGATGCGCGCGGCCTCCCTTATCCACTCGTTCGCGAGTATGATGTGGTTGTCGTCGTAGACGAAGCCGTTCCTGAGCGTCTGTCCGTAGACCGCGAAAGCGGCCAAGACGATGACGAGGGCCGGGACGATCGTATCTGACCTTTTCATTATCCTACCTCGCGCCTCTTTCGAGCCTTGAGAGCTCGAGAGCCGCCTCGGTGTAATTCGGGTCTATGGCAAGGGCGGATTTGAGCTCGCCGGCCGCGAGATCGGGACGGCCTGATTTAATATACACAATCGCGAGGTTGTAATGCGCGTCCGCGCTTTCCGGGTCGAGCGCTATGACGGCATCGAGGTGAGCCTCTGCCCTTTTAAGGTCCCCGCGTTCCTTATAGAGCCACGCGATATTGAAGTGCGCGTCCTCGTATCCGGGGTTTATCCGTATAGCCTCCGAGTAGCTCTCTATGGCCCCGAGGTCGTCGCCCATATCGTGGTATATGGCGGCCATGTTGTACCAGGCCGTCGCGTTTCGCGGCGAGATATCGACCGCCTCCTTGAAGTGTTCGAGCGCCCCGGCCCTGTCTCCCGTCGACTGATAGATTATCGCGAGGTTGTAGTGGGCCTTGTCCTTGTCGGGCTTGAGCCTTATCGTCTCTTTATAATGCTCTATCGCCTTTGCCTTCTCCCCTTTCCTCTGGTACGCCCACGCGAGGTTGTAGTGGACCCGCTCCTTGCCCGGGCTTTTCTTCGCCGCGTCCTCGAATATCGCCGCCTCGTCGGTCCAGAGCGAGTTTCTCAGATAAGTCGCCGCGCCGAGAGGGGCCGCGAGCATGACCGCGGCAAGGGCGGCGAAGGCGGAGGTCTTGAGGCCGGGGGCGAATTTATCTTTCAGAAAAAATACGACGGTCGCCGCGAAGAGCGCGGCCCCCACGGACGGCAGATAGAGCCTGTGCTCGAATATCAGGTCCTTTATGGGGATTATCGAGGACTCGATCGATATGGCCACAAAGAACCAGATGACGCCGAGGCCGGCGAGCGCACTGTACCCGCCGCCCTTGCGTATTGAGCGCGCAAAGAGCCAGACGCCGAAGGAAAACACCGACGCGATGAATATCAAAGAGAGGAATACGGCGGGCTCCGTAATCGAGCGGTACATCGGGTAGTCATAGTCGAGGTTCTGCCCTATCGGAAGAACGAGGAGCCGCAAATAAGTTACAAGGACCCTGAACTGGGTCAAGAGGTAATCGTGCCTCGATATGGAGTGGAGGTCCTTGAGCTGAAGGTTTCTCACCTCGTCGCCGACGGCCTTATCCCCGCCCCATATGACGAGGTCGTGGCCGTAGACGGTCAAGGGTATGATGAGGAGGCAGAGCGCGAAGGGGATGAGCGCGGATAACCTCCTTTTGTATCCGCCCCTTTCAAAGAGCGTGAGCTCGAAGAAGACGAGCATGAACGGGAGCGTGAAGGCTATCTCCTTTGTCTTCTGGGCCAGCACGGCGAGGGCGATCGAGAAGAGATAAAAAAACCACCTCTGGCGCGGACCGTTCGCAAGACGCCATTTCAGGTAAAAGACGATAGAATAGACGTAGAAGAGCGTTGCGAGGGAGGCGAACCTCTGGCTTATGTAGGTTATCGCCTCAGTATGCACCGGGTGCGCGGCGAAGAGGACCGCGGAGAGGAGCGCGATCGCGCTCGTGAGCGCGGCCCTGCCCTTTAAAAGCGGCGTCCTCGCTATCCCTGCCACGAGCAGGTAGACTCCGATGGAATTGAGCGCGTGTATGAGGATGTTTACGAGGTGGTAGCCAAGGGTCGAGAGCCCGCCGAGCCGGTAATTGATGGCGAAGGAGAGATACGTCACATACCGCGTCCCCGATGGCGGCCAGAACGCGCCGAGCCCCTTGCCCCTGTTGTAGTCTATTACATAGAGGTGGTCGTCGAACTGGAACGGCGCCGTGAGGGTATTTGAATACGCGACCGCTATTATGGCTACGACAACGAGGACCGTTGGAAGGAAAAGGCCCTTCTCCTTAAGCCCTGTTGCTTCGCCTGTATGGTTTTCCGAAGAATTGATGCGCATCTTTTACCCGGGGAGACCCTTAAGCCTGTAAGATACCGTCTTAATTGGATTATTTTAACTATTTTGGAAGGAACATACAAGGTTATAAATAGTGGCTGCCTCTAAAAATTAGGGATTTTTTCTGAGGTCAAGGAAGGGCGGAAATAAAAAGCGGAGCATATATGGGAATATGTGAGCACTTTTATTTCCGACCTGACGCAGAGATCAGGAAAAATAACAATTTTTAGAGGTAGCCTAGTGTGACTTGAGACCTTGCTTTAACAGTTTATTTATTATATATTCAAGTAAGTATCGGGAATTCAAGCGATTTTCTTTAAGAAAACGGACAAGAATGCCCTCAGTATACCCCAATGAGCGTCTCTCCATACTCGACGCACTTCTAAAGCTCGGTCTTGACGTAGCCAACGGCCGCCCCTGGACCATAGAGCCGAGGTCGCTGCGCTTCAGGCTCGGCGAGAATATCGCCGAGCTCAAGATCCCGTTCCACATGGGGGCGGACGACGAGGCGTTCGTCGATAACGCCGTCCAGTCGCTCGTCGCCCTCATGGTCAGGAGGTACACGCCCCCTTCCATCGAAGGCAGGGAGGGCGGCCCCCAGCCCATACTCTTCACCGTACCCCAGATAAAGGACAGGACGTTCAGGACCGACCTCTTTATATCGGACTCCATGGAGAAGAGGCTCGCTGCCGAAATACTCTCGTCCACCCCTTTTCTCGACAGCTCCCTCCTGGCCGGCTGGCTCATAGGAGACGGCCACGGCAGGAAGTTCGTCAAATGGGCATCCGACCTCGTCGAGAAGTCGCTTAAGGACGAAGCGAGGCACGGGGGCGAAGAGAGGACCGCGTACCTCGCGCTGCTG
This sequence comes from Deltaproteobacteria bacterium, assembly GCA_016218095.1. Lineage (GTDB taxonomy): Bacteria > Desulfobacterota > GWC2-55-46 > GWC2-55-46 > GWC2-55-46 > GWB2-55-19. The sequence continues at coordinate 10,221 of JACREV010000213.1, forward strand.
GCGGCCGTGAATACCGTAAGGAAAAAGAAGGAGAAGGTAAAGAGCTTCAGGATAAAGGGGCTCACCTATGAAAAGATCGACCTCGCCGTCGGCATGGCGCTCTTTTTCGCCTTAAGGACCGCCGTAAGGCAGACGCTCGATAAGCTCAAGGGCCAGGGCGCGACCGCGTATACTCCGCTTAACGACGCGCTGTTACACTCCGCGCTTACGCCGAGGTCGTTCCTCTCCATTCCGCAGTCCCTCTTCGCCAACACCCTAAACCCGTACGGGATCAACGCCGAGGTCATAGAGCTCGTCTCGGGCCACGCCGCGACGGAACCGGGCAAGGCCGCCTCCGCCGACCTCATAAGCTCGCTCTCGGCGAACATCAGGCATAAGTCCGACATAATGGAGTCCTTAAGGGCCAATTACGAGACGGCGCGGTTCAGGGAAGAGGCGCTCGCCTATCTCATGGAGTTCGACATGCCCGGCACCGAGGCCCAGTCGGTCCTCTACGACGTGCTTTACGAGGACAGGCTCATAAGGAACCTCC
>JACREV010000031.1 GCA_016218095.1 Deltaproteobacteria bacterium
AAAGAGCCATGGTCAAAAGGCGCTCATCGATCCTCTATCTCCTCCTCGCGCTCTGGCTAATCGGCGCTTTCCACGCGCTCAAGGCCGAGGTCGGCTTTTACAGGATAATCCCCGAGCTTCTAAAGACGGACTTTGAAGGCAGGGAGGCCTTTATCGGCGGCCCGCTACGGAACCTCTCAAGCAGGGCGGCGGCCCTCATACCGGGGGACGCTGCCATCTACTTTTTCAACCCGCCGGTGGAAGGCGCCTCTCACTACTCCGGCAAGGCGCGCTACTACCTTTATCCGAGGAAGATAATATCGGTCGACGCAGGGGCAGACCTCCCGGAAATAAGGCAGGGGGATTACCTCATGCTCTTTGTCCCGCCGGAGTTCATGGATTCGACCTTCGAAAGAGACCTCTTAAGACTCGTCCCAGCCTCTCCCGTATTCGAGCATGCGGATGAGAAGGGGAGGCAGGCCCTCTACAGGGTAGGCGCGCCATGACGGAAGCGGCAAGGGTCATAACGGCGCTCGTGGTCATCGTGCTCCCTGGCCTTCTTGTATTGCGGGTCTCGGACAAGAGGGGAGAGCTTGAGGCAGGCACAGGCGCGAGGTTCTCTCTCGCCTTCATGTTCGGGCTCGGGGGCGTATCCCTCCAGATGTTCTTCTATTCCGTAGCGGGCATCCCTTTCGGGTATCTACAGATAGCCGCGCCGTGGGTCGCGCTCTCCGCCATATCCCTCGTATTCCCGGGGAAGAAGACGGCGCGCCATGCCTCTCTTTCGGAGAGGCCCGGGCCCTTCGCGATAATATTCGAGATAGTGATACTCTCGCAGGCGGCGTACGCCCTGATATATTCCCTCCTCCTGCCCGCGCGAGGATGGGACGCGTGGCACATATGGCTCTTGAAGGCCAGGGTGTTCTTTGTCGATAAGGGGGTCCCGACGGAGTTCCTCCTCGACCCGGCGCTCAAGTACGCCCACCCCGATTATCCGCTCCTCATGCCGCTTTCCGCCGCATGGGTATACACTGCCCTCGGGGGTGTGGCGGAGGTCGCGGCAAAGACGCTCTGGCCCTTGCAGTTTCTCTCCATGCTCTTCATATTCCACTACGCGGCGCGAAAGGCCTCCGGGGCCAGGACGGCCGTGGTCTTCACGGCGCTCCTGTCGCTTACGCCCATAATCCTCGCCCATGCCGCTGGGCTCCTGGGAAGTCTCGGGCCGCTCCCCGCAGGCAATTACGCCGGGTACGCCGACATGGCTTTATCCATCTATCTCATGTCGGCCGGGGCCTTCCTCTATATCTACGCGAGCGAGGGCGGGGGCTACGCGGTGACGCTTTCCGCCGCGTCGTTCGCGCTCGCGGCGTGGACGAAGAACGAAGGCCTGCCTGCCGCTCTCTTCGGCCTCCTCCTCATCTTCTGGTGCGCGTTCGGCAGAAAAGGGTGGATAACGAAGACGGTGGGCTCGATCGCGATAGTGTCGCTCTTTACCGCCCCGTGGTTCCTGTATAAGTCGTATTACGGCATAGGGAGCGAATACACCGGGAACCTCTCCCCCGCGCTCATGGCGGAGAATATCGGACGGTTAAAGCCCGTAATGGGCTCGCTCCTCTCGTATCTGTTTACGGAGATAAGCCTCTACAACTTCGCCTGGTGGGGCTATATGGCCTCTCTTGTACTTAACTGGCGGGGCTTTTTGAAGAGGCCTATACTCGTCCTGAACCTCATGATATTCTTCCAGACGGCGTTATATGTCTTCGTCTATGTGATAACCCCGGCCGACGTGAAGTGGCAGTTGTCCACCTCCCTCGACAGGGTCGTCCTCCACATGCTCCCGCTCTCATTGCTCGTCATGGCTGTCAACATCAGCTCGTTCATAAGGGCGGGTGTGGAGCCCCCGTCAGAGGACTGAACAGGCGATCTCAAACGCGGGCCTCGCTTAAGAGCGCCAAAAGGCACAGCCGTCCGATACGGATTTGCCGGTCCGGCGAGGTACTCGGCGTACGGCCAATTTCAAATCGGGCCGCTTAAGGCTTATCTGTTGCTCAACCGTCCGATACGGATTTGCCGGTCCGGCGAGGTACTCGGCGTACGGCCAATTTCAAATCGGGCCGCTTAAGGCTGTCTGTTGCTCAGCCGTCCGATACGGATTTGCCGGTCCGGCGAGGACTTTTGACATGGTCCGGCCTTAATGATATCCTGATAGATTAAATACTTTTTCAAAGGCGGAATGATGTCTTTCAGATCCGGTTTTGTCTCGATCATCGGCAGGCCCAACGCCGGGAAATCGACCCTGTTGAACTCGATACTCGGCGAGAAGGTCTCGATCGTCTCTCCCAAGCCCCAGACGACGAGGAACGTGATCCGGGGCATAAAGAACATAGAGGACTGCCAGATAGTCTTTCTCGACACCCCCGGCATCCACAAGGGGAGGGGGTTATTGAACGAGTTCATGGTCAAGGCGGCGTTGCAGTCGCTAAGGGACGTCGACGCCGTCATCTACCTCGTCGAGGCGGGGCGCATCTCCGGCGACGACCGTTTCATAATCGAGGGGTTAAAAAAACTCGACTGCCCGGTCATCCTCGGCATAAACAAGATAGATACGATAGACAAGAGAGAGGCCCTGCCGCTTATCGATACGTTCTCGAAGCTCTTCACGTTCAAGGATATAGTGCCGATATCGGCCCTGAAGGGCGACGGCGTGGATATCCTTCTTAAAATAGTCTCGGGGCTTCTGCCGGAGGGGCCGAAGTATTTCCCGGACGATATCCTGACCGACCAGCCCGAGAGGTTCGTCGTCGCCGAGATAGTGAGGGAAAAAGTATTCAGGTTCACGCACGAGGAGGTCCCGTACTCGACCGCCGTCGCGGTAGAGAGGTTCGAGGAGAAAAAGGGCGGCTCCCTCGTCTCGATCTCGGCGACCATTACCGTTGAGCGGGACTCCCAGAAGGCGATAGTCATAGGCAAGAAGGGCGTGATGCTCAAAAAGATAGGCACCGCCGCGCGCGAAGACATAGAGAAGCTCCTCGGCGCGAGGGTGTTCCTCGAGCTCTTCGTCAGGGTCCAGGAGGAGTGGACGAAGAAGCCGGGGGCGTTGAAAGAGTTCGGGTATTGATGTTCAAAAGGGAGGCGTGTATTTAATTGATGAAACCGGTCGTAGCCATAGTAGGACGCCCCAACGTGGGCAAGTCCACGCTTTTCAATAAGATAATCGGCAGGAAGGTCGCGATAACCGCCGACGAGCCCGGCGTCACGAGGGACCTGAACTACGCGGACGTCGAGGAGGCCGGGCGCTCTTTCACTATCGTCGATACCGGCGGTTTCGAGCCCGGGGCCAAGGACGTCATACTCTCTCAGGTGAGGGAGCAGGCGCTTCTGGCCGTCGAGGACGCGGACACGATCGTCTTTGTCATGGACGCGAGGACCGGCCCGGCTGTAGAGGATAAGGAACTGATAGACCTGCTCAGAAAATCCGGAAAGCCGGTGCTCTACGCCGTGAACAAGGCCGACTCCGCCGCCCTGGAGACGGGCGCAGCGGAGTTCTACGCGTTCGGATTGAAAGAGATATACCCGATATCGGCCGAGCACGGCAGGGGCGTGAGCGACTTGCTCGATGCGGTCGCCGCCACGCTCCCTCCCGTCTTACCCGAGGAGGCCGAGACGGACAGGGTGAGGATAGCGATAGTGGGGAGACCCAACGTAGGCAAGTCCTCGCTCTTGAACAGGCTCATCGGGAGACCCCGCGCCATCGTGAGCGATATCGCGGGCACGACCAGAGACCCGGTCGATACGCCCTATAACGCGGGGGAGCGGAAGTACCTCTTCATAGACACCGCCGGGATAAGGAAAAAGAACAAGGTCAGCCTCAAGGTCGAGACCTACTGCGTCATGGAGGCGATAAGGTCGATAGAGCGGTGCGACTGCGCCCTCCTCGTCCTCGACGGAAAGACCGGCGTGACCGCGCAGGATGAAAAGATAGCCGGGCTCATAGAGGACAGGTCCAGGTGCTCGGTCATCGTGGTGAATAAGTGGGACGTCGTCGAAAAGGACACAATGACCACCGAACACGCGAAGGACACCATAAGGCAGAGGCTCCCGTTCCTGTCGTGGGCGCCGGTCGTCTTCACTTCCGCTCTTACCGGGCAGAGGGTCCCGAAGGTGCTCGACGTCGTCGCCGAGGTCATGGACAAGGCGCGAGAGAGGGTCCCGACATCGAGACTTAACGGCGTCTTCGAGACCCTCTATCAGCAGCACAGGCCGCCGGCGTACAGGGGGAAGGAGGTCAAGTTCTACTATGTCACTCAGACCGGCGTGGCCCCGGCGACCTTCGTCATATTCACGAACATCCCCGAGGGTGTCGCCGAGCAGTACAAGAGGTACCTCGTAAACGGCCTCCGGGAGGCGTTTTCGCTCGAGGGCGTGGCCATAAGACTCTTTTTCCGGGCAAGGCACTGATGCTCAAATACCTCTCTATCGCCTGGGACGGGCTCAAACTTTTCAACAGGACGAACTCGTTCACCTCGGCGGCGGCCATCTCCTTCTTCGCCTTTTTCTCGCTCATCCCGATAATGCTCCTTGTGACCGCCTCTTTGGGCTTCATCATGGGGGCGAAGGCCGGGTTGCTTGAGAGGGTCATCGGGATGATAAGGGAGTACCTGCCTTACTTAAGCGACAGGCTCATAGGGGACGTCCGGGGGCTTGCGACCGACTGGAAGAAGATAGGCTGGCTCGGCGCGATAACGCTCGTCTGGAGCGCCGAGTTCGTGCTGGAAGCCATGGCCGAGGCGCTCACGAAGATATTCGGCACCGAGAGGAAGTTCGGATTTTTCAGGCGCAAGGTCGTGAACCTCTTCATCCTGCTCCTGGGGGTGCTCTCGGCGCTCGTATCCATAATCATGACGGCCGCGGCGATATTGGTTAAGAAGGTGCCGATCCCGTTCCTCCGCCAGAACGTGCTTTATCAGTACGTACAGAGTTTTACCTTCGAGGTCCTCGTCCCTTTTTTCCTCGTCGCCTTCGTCGTCGCCGTCGTCTTCAGGGCTTTTTCCGGGCCGCACCTGGATTTCAAGCACGCCTTCTACGGGTCGCTCTTCTTTTCCGCCCTCTGGGAGGCGGCGAAGCACGTCTTTGCCTGGTATGTCTCGAATTTTCCGAGCTACAACAAGGTCTACGGGTCTCTGGGGACGCTCATGCTCCTCCTCCTCTGGATGTTCTACTCGGCCAACCTCCTCCTCCTTTCGGCCTCCTTTGCCAAGGCCTCCTGCGACAGGGGCAACGGAAGGGACGGGGGGAAAGGCCGGAAGACATGATTTTTGTCATGAGAAATATGCGCAACAGGGCGTATTACAACGAAATTTTTTTATTGTAAAACGCTTGAACATGTGACAGAATATTTCCATTTGGAGTGCACATCCAACCCACTGTCGAAGAGGACTTATAGATGAACCAATTATACAAGAACATAGCGATGTGGCTCATCATTATCGCCACCGTCGTCCTCATGTTCAACCTGATAAGCTATAAGCAGCCTTCCTCCGAAAAGGTCATTTTCAGCGACTTCATCCACGAGGTCGAGAGCGGCAACGTCGTCGAGGTCACCATACAGGGGAGCGATATCCTCGGTAAGCTCAAGGACGGCAAGCAGTTCAAGACCTATTCGCCCGCGTACCCCGACCTCATCTCCAAGCTCCGCGAAAGGGGCGTGAAGATCTCAGCCGAGCCTGTGGTGGAAACGCCCTCATGGGGGACGATATTCGTCTCCTGGTTCCCGATGATACTCCTTATCGGCGTCTGGATATTCTTCATGCGCCAGATGCAGGGAGGCGGCGGCAAGGCGATGAGCTTCGGAAAATCCAAGGCGAAGTTGCTCACCGAGAACCAGCACAAGGTCACCTTCAAGGACGTGGCCGGGATAGACGAGGCGAAGGAAGAGGTCGAGGAGATAATAGCGTTCCTGAAAGACCCCAAGAAGTTCACGAAGCTCGGCGGGCGCATTCCCAAGGGCGTCCTCCTCGTCGGCTCGCCGGGTACGGGGAAAACGCTCCTCGCCAAGGCGATAGCCGGTGAGGCCGGGGTGCCGTTCTTTTCCATCTCCGGCTCCGACTTCGTCGAGATGTTCGTGGGTGTGGGCGCTTCGCGCGTAAGGGACCTCTTTGTTCAGGGCAAGAAGAACGCGCCATGCATCATATTCATAGACGAGATAGACGCGGTCGGACGCCACAGGGGAGCAGGGCTCGGCGGCGGGCATGACGAGCGGGAGCAGACGTTAAACCAGCTCCTCGTCGAGATGGACGGGTTCGAGTCGAACGAGGGCGTCATCATAATAGCGGCGACGAACAGGCCTGACGTGCTAGACCCGGCGCTCCTCAGGCCCGGCAGGTTCGACAGGAACGTCGTCGTGCCCAAGCCCGACATAAAGGGGAGGGAAGAGATACTCCGCGTTCACGCATCGAAGACGCCTATCGGGGACGACGTCGACCTCGAGGTAGTGGCGCGCGGCACGCCGGGGTTTTCAGGCGCGGACCTCTCGAACCTCGTCAACGAGGCGGCCCTCCTCGCGGCCAGGAGGGGCAAGGACAAGGTGAACAAGGCCGAGTTCGACGAGGCCAAGGACAAGCTCCTCATGGGGACCGAGCGCCGCTCGATGATAATAAGCGACACGGAGAAGAAGAACACGGCCTACCACGAGGCCGGGCACACGCTTGTGGCGCGGCTCATCCCGGGGACCGACCCGATACACAAGGTCTCGATCATCCCCCGCGGCATGGCTCTCGGGCTCACGCAGCAGCTCCCGATAGACGAGCGCCACACTTATAATAAAGAGTATCTCCAGAACAACATATCGATCCTCATGGGCGGCAGGGCCGCCGAGGAGCTGGTACTTAAGCAGATGACTACCGGCGCCGGAAATGACATAGAGCGCGCGACGGAAATAGCCAGAAAGATGGTCTGCGAGTGGGGCATGAGCGATAAGCTCGGGCCGCTCACCTTCGGCAAGAAGGAGGAGCACATATTCCTCGGCAAGGAAATGACGCAGAGGAGGGACTTCAGCGAAGAGACCGCCGAGGAGATAGACTCAGAGATAAAGAAAGTGGTTATCGAGAACTATAACAGGGCGAAGGGGCTCCTTGTCTCCAGGATCGACGTCCTCCACAGGCTCGCCCACGCGCTCCTCGAAAAAGAGGTCCTCGACGGGCCCGAGATAGACAAGCTCATCTTCTCCGACGGGTCCACGCCTCCGGGGGCGGGGCCGGCTCCCGAATCCCTGAAGCCCGAAGACGCCGCGGCGCTCGGCGTGGCCGCCAAGTAGGGGGCCGGGAGAGAGGCGCAACGGTCAAGGCATTAGACACTTACGGAACCCCCGCAAACGCGGGTATCATCCGTTTTAAGCGGCCCCTTCCAAGGGGCCGCGCTTTTATGGGGCTATTGTTATTGTGGAAAGCCGGAGACAGATGTGAGGCCGCCTGTAAGGTATCTTGAGATAAAATCCATTGAGCACGCCAACGCCGAGATGGAGCGCGCGGGCGTTGACCCCGCAGGCGCGCGCATCATGGCGCGGAAGCAGTTCCATTACAACCTCAAGGTCGCAGGGCTCACGCCCGCCCAGGCGAACGTAATAAAGCAGGAGATGCTCTCCATCGGAGGGGAGGCGGCCGTCGCCAAGGGCGCGGCCTCCTGCTCTGTAGCGGAGTCCGACGCCATACTCTCGGGGACCTTGAGGCAGTACGGGCTCCTTGTGGAAAAGCTCAAATACCAATCGTTCTCCCTCCCCGGCGTCGGCATGGCGATAGATGAAGCGCTGGATAACATCGCGAAACGCTCGTTCGTATTGAAAGGGCGGAGGCGCGAGTGGACGCTCGGCAAAAAGACGCTCATAATGGGCATACTTAACGTCACGCCGGACTCCTTCTCGGACGGCGGGCTCTTTTTCGACAGGGACAGGGCGGTAGAGAAGGCTTTGAAGATGGTCGAGGACGGGGCCGACTGGATAGACTTAGGCGGCGAGTCGACGAGGCCCGGCGGAGAGCCGGTCCCGGTCGAAGAAGAGCTCAAGCGAGTAATGCCCGTAGCCGAGGCGCTCTCGAAGATGGGTGTAGCCTTTTCAGTCGACACCTCCAAGGCGCGCGTAGCCGACGAGGCGTTGAAGGCGGGGGCAGAGGCGATAAACGACGTGAGCGCGCTCTCAGACCCTGCCATGGCGGAGGTCTGCGCCAGGCACAAGGCCGCGGTCGTCCTCATGCACATGCGCGGGGCCCCGAAGGATATGCAGAAGGATACGCGCTACAGGGACCTTATCGGCGAGGTCTTTTCATTTTTATCCGAGAGGGTCGATTACGCGGTAGATTCAGGCATCGAGCGCGAGCGGATCATGATAGACCCCGGTCTCGGGTTCGGAAAGTCCATGGAAGGGAACATCGAGATGATATCGAGGCTGCGGGAGTTCACGTCCCTTGGCCTCCCCATCCTCGTCGGGGCCTCCAGAAAGTCCTTTATCGGCGCCGTCACCGGCGCGAAGGGGCCCGAGAGGCTCCCCGGGACGCTCGCGGCCTCTACCGTCGCCGTCCTTAACGGCGCGAGCGCCTTGCGCGTCCACGACGTAAAAGAGGCGAGAGAGGCCGCGGCGATCGCCGACGCGGTCAAAATGACAGGTCTTGGCGGATAGGATATGCTCGAACATATATTCAGCTTCAACAACCTCATAACCGTCGCGGACATCGCGCTCGTCGCGTTCCTCCTCTACTGGTTCATGCTCATGTTCAAGGGGACGAGGGCCGAGCGCATGCTCTGGGGCATAGGCGTGATCATCATCGTCTACTTCGTCTCCCAGAGGGCCGAGTTGCTCACCCTCCACTGGATCCTGAGCAACTTTTTGGGCTCCATCGCCATATTCATAATAGTCGTCTTCCAGCAGGACATAAGGAAGGCGCTTATACAGATGGGCAAGCCCTTCTCTACCCGCGACGTCGCCGGCTCGCGGGAGTCCCTCGAGGAGATAACCAGGGCCGCGGCCTCGATGTCGAAGACGCGGACCGGAGGCATAATCGTAATAGAGCGCGGGATCGAGTTGAGCGACTTCCTCGACGTAGGCGTTGAGATAGACGCCAAGCTCTCGAAGGAGCTGATCCTCTCCATATTCAACACGTCTTCGCCCATGCACGACGGCGCGGTCGTCGTGCGCGCAGGGAGGATATTCAAGGCCGGGTGCATACTGCCTTTGACGGAGAAGGAATTGACGAAGTCGATGGGGACGAGGCACAGGGCGGCGATAGGGCTATCCGAGGAGACCGACGCGGCTATAATCGTCGTATCCGAAGAGACCGGCGAAGTAACGCTCGTCGTCGAGGACGCATTGCACGTGGACCTCGGCCCCGACAGGCTCTTGAACGACCTTAAGAAGCTCTTTACCGGCAAGGGCTACCGGAAAAAGTCGATAATACCGTGGAGGGCGTCTTAATTGAAGAACTTCGTCCTCTCGAACCTGAAGCTCAAGATATTCGCCGTGGCCTTCGCCGCCGCGCTCTGGTTTTTTGTGGCAGGGCAGAGTAAGATGGAGGTCGGCTTCTTCGTGCCGCTCGGTTTCAAGTCCGTTCCGAAGGACCTGGCGATGGCCTCCACGCCTCCGGACGAGGTAGAGGTGCGGGTCTCGGGGCCGAAGCTCTTCATAAGCAACCTCTCGCCCTCGCAGATAACCGCCGAGCTCGACCTGAGCGGCGCCAAGGAGGGGACGAACTCCTACAGGCTCACCCCGGCTGACGTAGTTACGCCGATGGGGGTCGAGGTCCTCCGGCTCCGCCCCTCGTCGGTGGAGCTCAAGATGGAAAAGCTCGTCAGCGTGGACTTGAAGGTCCGTCCGCGCGTCTCGGGCAGGGCCGCCGCCGGCTACAGGGTCGCCGACGTCATAGTCTTCCCCAGGGTCGTATCCGTCACCGGGAGGCAGGAGCTGAAGAGGCTTGAAGCGATATACACGAAACCCGTGGACGTCAGCGGGCTCGACGCGTCGGCCTCGATCACGGTGCCGCTCGACATCTCTGACCACGAGATAAGGTCCTTGAGCGTCAACAAGGTAGAGGTGAAGGTCATAATCAGGAAAGAGGGGTAGAGATGAAAAAGAGGCTTTTCGGGACCGACGGCGTAAGGGGGGTTGCCAACATCGAGCCGATGACCGCGGAGATGGCGCTCCAGCTCGGCCGGGCCATCGCCCATGTCTTCAAGAAGGAGCCGCGGCGCCACAAGATAGTCGTCGGCAAGGACACGCGGCTTTCCGGCTACATGCTCGAGAGCGCGATGATGGCCGGGATATGCTCGATGGGGGTCGACGCCCTCATGGTCGGGCCTTTGCCGACGCCGGGCATAGCCTTCATAACGTCTTCAATGAGGGCGGACGCAGGGGTCGTCATCTCGGCCTCGCACAACCCTTATCAGGACAACGGGATAAAGTTCTTCAGCCGGGACGGCCTCAAGCTCCCGGATGAAGTAGAGCTCGAGATAGAGAGGTTCATATTCGAGAACCACGACCCCTCGCACAGGCCGACGGCGAGAGAGGTCGGCAAGGCCTACAGGGTCGACGACGCCATAGGCAGGTACATAGTGTTCGCGAAGAACACGTTCCCCAAGGAGCTCACGCTCGACGGGCTGAAAATCGCGCTCGACTGCGCCAACGGTGCGGCCTATAAGGTCGCTCCCGCGGTATTTTCCGAGCTCGGCGCCGAGGTCGTATCCATCTCGGTCAAGCCCGACGGAGAGAACATCAATCTGGAGTCCGGCGCGCTCTACCCCGAGAAGGTCGCGGCCAAGGTGAGGGAGAGCGGCGCGGACATAGGCCTTGCGCTCGACGGCGACGGCGACAGGTGCATCATGGTCGATGAGAACGGCGAGATAATCGACGGAGACTTCATCATGGCCATAATCGCGGTAGCGATGTTGAAGGACGGGACGCTCAAGAAGAACACGCTCGTCTCAACAATAATGAGCAACTCCGGGCTCGAGGAGGCGATAGAGTCCGCAGGCGGGCGCGTCGTCCGGACCAAGGTCGGCGACAGGTATGTGGTCGAAGAGATGCTTAAAAACGGCTACAACTTCGGCGGCGAGCAGTCCGGCCACATAGTCTTCCTCGACCACACGACGACCGGCGACGGCATCATCACCGCCCTGCAGGTATTGAGGAGGATGGTCAAGGAAGGCAAGAAGCTCTCGGAGCTCGCCTCGTGTCTGCGCATCTACCCGCAGATACTCTTGAACGTCAAGGTCAGGGAGAAGAAGGATTTGTCCGCGCTCCCCTCCGTAGTCAACGCCATAAAGGCCGTGGAGGAGAGGCTCAAAAACAGGGGCAGGGCCTTTATCAGATACTCCGGGACCGAGCCGCTCGCGCGCATCACCATCGAAGGCGAGCGCAAGGACGAGATAACTACCATGGCGAACGAGCTCGCCGAGGTCCTTAAGAAAGAAATAGGTTAAGGCAGCCATATAATAAACAAATTCATTCCAGGAGCAGGTGCGGATGTCGAGACTTTCGGTTAATGTGGATCATGTGGCAACGGTCAGGCAGGCGCGGCGCGCCTCTGAGCCCGACCCGGTCGCCGCGGCCCTTATGGCCGAGGTCGCCGGGGCGGACGGGATAACGGTGCATCTGCGAGAGGACAGGCGGCACATACAGGACAGGGATTTGTCTGTCATGAGGAAGACGGCGAAGACGCGCCTGAACCTCGAGATGGCCGCCACAAAGGAGATGTTCGGCATAGCGCTCGAAGTCAAGCCCGACATGGTGACGCTCGTGCCGGAGAAGAGGCAGGAGCTTACGACTGAGGGCGGGCTCGACGTGAAGGCCAACTTCGATTACCTCCAGAAATTCGTCGAGGGCCTGCGCGACGCGAAAATACCTGTTAACCTCTTCATAGACCCCACGCTCGACGCGGTGAAGCTCAGCCACAAGATAAGCTCCGATGGTGTCGAGCTCCACACAGGCACATACGCGGACGCGAAAGACGGGAAGGCGCGGGAATCCGAGCTTAAAAGGGTGATAGAGGCCGCCGCGCTATCCAAGAGGCTCGGGCTAAAGACCCACGCGGGCCACGGGCTCGACTACAGGAACATAAAGGCGGTCGCCTCCATAAAGGAGATAGACGAGTTCGCCATAGGCTTCAGC
>JACREV010000212.1 GCA_016218095.1 Deltaproteobacteria bacterium
TTCGCTCCCTTCGCCCTCTCCTGCCCACGCGCTCGCCTCCCCTGAGCGCGCTTTGCGCGTCTATCCTCCTCCGGCTCGCGCGTCTCTTCCTCCCTTAAGGTCGCTCACCCCATGCCTGTTTTTTTTGAAAAACAAAAAAAAATTGTCCTGGCTATGACCGCTCGCACGCCGAAGGCGCCCTGAACTCGCAGGCCTGTTCCTCGTACTGGGCAAGCTCCTTGATCGTCGCGTTCTCGCCGCATAGCGCGCACTCCGGGTCTTTCATGACCTTCACCTTCCTGAATGTCATCTTGAGGGCGTCGAATATCAACAGGTGCCCGGCAAGGGAGTCCCCGATGCCGAGTATCTCCTTTACAGTCTCGACCGCCTGAAGAACGCCTATGACGCCCGCGAGCGCGCCAAGGACGCCCGCCTCCTGACAGCTCGGGACAAGCCCCTTCGGCGGCGGCTCGGGGTACAGGCACCTGTAGCACGGGAAACCCTTCGCGGGCTTGAATACGGCGACCTGGCCATCGAACCTGAACATCGAGCCTGATACCAGCGTCTTTTGCTCGAAGAACGCGGCGTCGTTCATGAGGAACCGCGTCGGGAAGTTGTCGCTGCCGTCGAGCACGACGTCATACTCGCGGATTATATCCCTGATGTTCTCCACGGTGAGCCTGCCGTGGTGGGCGACGACGTTCACATCGGGGTTGAGGGCGTTTATCGACTCCTTCGCCGAGAAGACCTTGGGTTTCCCGATCTTTTCGGTATTGTGTATGACCTGCCTCTGGAGGTTGCTGAGATCCACGCAGTCGCCGTCGGCGATCCCTATGGTGCCCACACCAGCCGCGGCGAGATAAAGCAGAGACGGGGAGCCGAGCCCTCCGGCGCCGAGGACGAAGACCCTGCTCTTCAAGAGCTTCGCCTGCCCCTTGCCGCCGACCTCAGGGAGTATTATGTGCCTTGAGTACCTTTCTATCTGCTCTTCTGTAAAATCCATACGGCTTTGCGACCCTCCTTGCGCGATATCCTTAAAGCGTCCTCTTATATTAACAAAAAAAGGCCGGAATAAAAAGAAGCCCCTTCGTAAAAGGGGCACTGGTTCCGCCTTCGATGGATCCTTCGGTTTTGCCGGTTCCTTGAAAGGGATGGTCTAAGCGGCCCTACTCGGTCAGCTTTATCTTCTCTTCCTTGAAGGGGTCGTTCTCGTCGTGGAATATCCACGACCTCACCGATACGTCCTTGCCTCCGTTCACCGAGGCTATCATGTAGGAGTACCCGGCCTGCCCCCATTCCCTGTCGGTCGCGGAGGGCTTGTCCGGGTGGTCGGGGTGCGAGTGGTAAAAACCTACTATCTCCGCGCCCTGGGCCTTCGCCTCCTTGTCCATAAGGTATATCTCTCTGGGGTCGATGATGTAACGGTCCTTCGACCTCTCCCTGTTCGTGTTGACGGTCTGGTGTATGTAGAGCACGCACCGGGCCCGCATCGTCGACCCGATGAGTATGCCGCAACACTCGTCAGGGTACGAGTCCTTCGCGTGCTGGACTATCTGGTCGTATATGGCCTGTGAGATCTTTATGGTGCCTTTGCCGCCGAGAACTTTGCCGAGTCCTAAAAACGTCTTCATAGATCCCCTTCGATTTTTTATTCCCAGAGGCGCGTGGACAGATACTTGTCCCCGCCGTCAGGGAAGATGACTACGATTACGCCCTTCTTTATCTTCTTCGCCACTTCGAGCGCCCCCCACATCGCCGCGCCCGAGGACTGCCCGACGAGGAGCCCCTCTTCCCTCGCGAGCCTCTTCGCCATGTTGTACGACTCCTCCGTCGGGGCCGGGACCTTGTAGTCGAGCTCCTCTTCGTGATAGATGCCGGGGACGATGGATGATGCCATGTGCTTCAAGCCTTCAAGGCCGTGGAACGCGGTCTCGGGCTCGACGGCAATGACCTGTATATCCTCCCTGTACTCCTTAAGACGCCTGCCAGTGCCCATGATAGTGCCGCCGGTGCCTATGGAGGCGATGAAGTGCGTGACGCGACCGTCGGTCTGCTCGATTATCTCCGGGGCGGTGCCGTTGTAATGGGCGAGAGGGTTAGAGGGGTTGTTGTACTGGTCGAGCTTGCAGTATTTGTCGGGAGAATCCACATAGAGCTTCCAGGCGAGCCTTATCGCGCCGTCAGAGCCTTCGAGCGGGTTTGAGAATATGACGTGCGCGCCGAAGGCGTGGAGTATTTTTTTACGCTCCTCGCTCACGTTCGCGGGCACGACGAGCTCGACCCTGTAGCCCTTGACCGCGCCTATCCACGCGTATGCTATGCCGGTGTTGCCCGAGGTCGAGTCGAGTATTATCTTGTCCCTCGTTAATCTCCCGCTATTCTCGGCGTCGAGTATCATTGAGAGCGCCGCGCGGTCCTTTACGGACCCGCCTGGGTTGTACCCTTCGAGCTTGGCGTAGACCTCGACGTCGGAGGGCAGGTCCTTGGTTATGTTGTTTATCTTTACGAGCGGGGTATTTCCGACGAGGTCCAATACCGAGCCCTTTACAGGGGCAAAGGCCTTATCCGGCTCTGCGGCGTCCAGAAATTTATGTCCTCTCATGCTATCTTCTCCAGCGATATGAAAATTTTTTACGTGCTATTCGAATCGGCTGTTAAGCCCCGGACGCGGGACAAAAAAATACCTTAGTAGGTTAATCAAGTTTATAATACCTTAGTGAACCTGTCAAGAATTTTTTAAGGCCTGAAAAGACAAAATAACCTTATTATTTAAAGGTTTTTTTAAAAAAAAGCCCCGCCGGGAGGGGCGGGGCTAATGGGTTGTTTAAGGGTCGGCTTACTCGATTATATCGAGCTCGATCGGCTCGACCTTGACCCCATGATCGATGAAGTACTTGATAGCCTTGTCTATCTCCTCCGGCTCCCCGTCGAGCTCGAGGGCGACAAGGCCGATCTTATCGGAGATCGAGGCCTGACGGATATTGGTCACGACCTTGAAGAGCCTGCCGACATGGTAAAGGAGCGGCTCCTTGACCTGTTCCTTCGGATAGGTGAGATAGATCCTTTTCTTCAAAACGCGCCTCCGGCGATAGCGGGTATTATCGAGAGCTCGTCGTTCTCCTTAAGCTCGGTCTCAAGGTTCTTCTTGAACCTGATGTCCTCATCATTCAGGTAGATGTTCACGAATCTGCGGAGCTTGCCGTCGGCCTCGCAGATGCGCTCCTTAAGGCCCGGGTAGTTCCTCTCGAGGTTCTCTATTATCTCCGAGATGTTCCTGCCCTCTGCCACTACCTCGTCTGAGCCGTTCGTGAGCTTCCGTAACGGCGTGGGGATCCTTACCTTTATCGCCATCTTCTCAATCCTCCTCAGAATCCTTCTCTATGTATTTGAAAAATCAGCCTTTCTGGACCTTCAACCTGAAGTGATCGCCTTCCTTTTTGACTTCCAGTATCTTGTGCCCCTCTTCCTTTATCGACTTGGGCACGTTCTGGATAGGCTCTCCGGAGTCGAGTACGAGCTCGAGTACCTCCCCGGCCTCAAGCGTTTCGAGCTTGAGCTTGGTCTTTACGAAGTTGATGGGGCACATGACCCCCCTTAAGTCCAATTGGGCGTTGGATTTTATTTCCGTCATAAGGCTCCTTTAGCCTTCAAATTGGATTCAGAAACAGTTTTATAAGGGAGGCCGCAAGGACCTCCTGTCATTGCGAGCGAAGCGAAAGCAATCCCATCTCTATAAATAAACCTGCAACTAGGTATTGCTTCGGATAAAGCTCCTCGCAATGACAACACCGGCCTTCATACCCCCGGCGCCAGATAGTTTACCGGAGAGCCGTGCTTGAATACCGGCTCCATGAAGTCGAGGTACTTCTGGACCCCGACCCTCTTGATGGTGTTCCCGATCCTCTCCCCGCGCTTGCCGTTGGCGTTATACCACTCGACTGTCTTCTCTATCGCCTCGGCGACCTTGTCATCCGGGAGGAACGTGCAGACCTCAAGCGCCTCCATCGGGTGCCTGCCGTGCTTTCCGCCTATCCTCACAATGTGGCCGTAGCGTTTCGGCTTCCACGCCTCGGTCGGGCAGGCCCTGATGCAGTCGCCGCAGAATATGCACTTCTTCGGGTCGAATATGGGTTTCCCCGTGTCCGGGTCAGAGACTATCGCGTCCTCCTTGCAGGCCTCGGAGCAGATGGTGCAACCGGTGCAGAGCGGGTCTTCCCATACCGGCTCTACAATGCCCTGGAAACCGAAGTCCATCTCCTTGGTCCTCGCGCAGTCTATCGGACATCCCGAGAAGGACGTCTTGAACTTGTGCGGCGTAGGCGTGCCGAAGAACTTCTGGTCGACCATCCCGGCCATCCCTTGAGTGTCGGTAAGCCCGTTCGGGTTGTACTCGCACCCGCCGCATGCGGTAGGGACCCTGACCCTCGGGCCGCAGGAGGCGACCTTCTGGCCAATTTTTTCGAGCTCGGCGACTATGTTCCTGAACTCCTTGTAGTCGACGTAGAGTATCTCGAGCGACTGGCGGAAGGAGAAGTGGACGACCCCCTTCTTGCTGTACTTGTCCGCTATCTTCGAGATCTCGACGAGCTTTTTCGTCTCCATCCTGCCGCCGGGGCAACGGAGCCTTACGGCAAACAGGTCCTTCTGCCTCTGCTTTATGAAACCGCCGGACTTGAGGTCGTTGAAGTCGACCCTCTCTCCGATATTGTCAAGGTTTACGTTTACCTTTGTGGTCTTGTCCTCTATGAAGTGGTCCGTCATCTCTAAATTCCAAGCTCCCTTCGTTAATATCCGTCAAAGGCGGTCTTTTTATATTACCAGAAAACAATATGCGTCTGGTAGTGAATTTTAAACTTAAGCCTTGAGCGCGTACTCCTTGCCGTTCGCCTTTACCAGCTCGTCGAACTCGGCGAGGCGAGAGTTTATTACCGTCACCTCGTTTAGCTTTCCGTGGAGCGCCTCCTGGGTCTTAAGGCCGTTTCCGGTCACGCAGACGACGATGGATTCGTCCTTGGGGATCCTCCCCTGCTCGATGAGCTTTTTCGTGACGCCTAGCGTGACGCCCCCGGCGGTCTCGGCGAATATGCCCTCTGTCTCGGCGAGGAGCTTCATCGAGGCGATTATCTCCTCGTCTGATACGCTCTCGCCCCAGCCGCCGCTCTCCCTTATGACCTTCGCCGAGTAGTAGCCGTCGGCGGGGTTCCCGATGGCGAGCGATTTCGCGATTGTGTTGGGTTTCACGGGCCTTATGAGCTCGCTCCCTTCCTTTACGGCGTTGATGATGGGGGAGCAACCGGCCGCCTGCGCGCCGTATATCCTCGTATCCGTTTGCTTCACGAACCCGAGCTTCTGGAACTCCTTGAAGGCCTTCGATATCTTCGTTATGAGCGAGCCCCCGGCCATGGGCACGATGATGTGCTTCGGGAGCTTCCAGCCGAGCTGTTCGGCTATCTCGTACCCGAAGGTCTTTGAGCCCTCGGCGTAGTAGGGGCGTATGTTTATGTTGACGAAGGCCCAGCCGTACTTTCCGGCTATCTCGCTGCAGAGCCTGTTCACTTCGTCGTATGTCCCCTTTATGCTGACGACGGTCGCGCCGTAGACGAGGGTCCCGAGTACCTTCGACTGCTCGAGGTCGTGAGGGATGAAGACGTAACTCTCCATGCCGCAGGCCGCGGCGTTCGCGGCTACCGAATTGGCGAGGTTGCCGGTCGAGGCGCAGGCGACTATCTGGAAGCCCAGCTCCCTCGCCCTCGATATCGCGACCGAGACGACCCTGTCCTTGAACGATAGGGTCGGAAAGTTGACCGCGTCGTTCTTTATGTACAGCTCCTTTACGCCGAGGGCCTTTCCGAGGTTTTTGGCCCGGACAAGCGGCGTGAACCCGACCTGTGCGCCGACCGACGGATCTCCGTCAAGCGGCAGGAGCTCTTTATAGCGCCACATGTTCGGCTCCCTCTTCTCTATCGCGTGCCTCGTGAGCGCCTCTTTTATCCTGTCATACTCGTAGTTGACCTCAAGCGGGCCGAAGCAGAGTTCGCAAACGTGCAACGCCTCCTTCGGGTATTCCTTCCCGCACTCCCTGCACTTGAGACTCCTCATGTAGCTCATCGCTCTACCCTCCCTGTAAAACTTAAACTCTTTTTGTGCGCGTTATCCGCCGCTGAACGAACACTCTGGAACAGCCCGGCTCGACTAAAACCGCCACGGTCCGGGCAAAAAAAACCCCCTTCTTGTCTTGAAGCTAAGAAGAGGTTACGGTTCCTTTCTTATCTTCCAAGGCTTTCCCGCCTTGCTGGATTTAGCACCTGACATACGCGAAGTATCGGTTGCTGTGGCTTCACCGGGCCAGTCCCTCAGCCACTCTGGATAAGAATCCAATATTCAATTGTACTAAGACTTATAATATAAGATCAGGTGCGTGTCAAGTTTTTTTTCCTTTTTATTTACGCCGGTGTTACACCCTTATGCGCGACTATTCCTTCAGATGGCATGTCATGCAGAGCTCGCTCCGCCTGTTGTCCATGACGAGCATAGGGTCCGGGGTATTAGGATAAAGGGACCTGGCGGCGGAATAGAGCCAGTGCGAAGCGTTCGTGTACGGGATATGGCAGGTGCCGCATCCGACCATGTTGTCCTTGAGCTGTACGGTCGAGGGCAGCATGGCGGGCTTAGCAAGACCGTGGTTGGCCGAGGCGAGGTTGACATAATTGACCCCTACCGGGTGGTCGCAGTCGAAGGTGGAGCAGACCGTGATCGTCACATCCGAGGCTATCGCCGCGTCATGGCACCCCATGCAGTCGGCAGACTCCGGGTCGAGGGTGGCGAGCGTCGGGGCCGCTGAAACGAGCGAAATAAAAACGACAAAAAACACAAGGAACAGCCTGCTCATGGATCACTCCCCATTAAGGTCGCGCCGGTCATATTCAGCTTTTATGTGTTGTAAAACAGGCAAACATTACCACCTTTTCGGACGACATCCCAAAAGGTTTAAGGCTATTTCTAAAAATTGTTATTTTTCCTGATCTCTGCGTCAGGGCGTAAATAAAAATGCTCACATATTCCCATATATGCTGCGCTTTTTATTTCCGCCCTTCCTTGACCTCAGAAAAAATTCCTAATTTTTAGAGGTAGCCTTAATGTTTTTCGGGTATAACGGGTTATTTCGCGTGACAGGCGGTGCAGAGTCCGCTTGACGAGTTATCGACCGAAAGAAGCGGGTCGACGGCTGAGGATGCACGTTTTGCGGCGAGCGTTTCGTGGGAGGCTTCGTCGTAAGGCTTGTGGCAGGTAACGCATGAGATATTATCGCCGGCGAGCCTTATGGAAGGGTCGAGCTTCGAGGGTTTGACAAGCCCGGGGTTCTTCGAGGCGGCGAGCGAGTAGTCTACCCCGACTGCGTGCCCTGTGTCTCCTGTGTGCTGGAAAGTCCCCTCGACCTCCTCGTGACACCCGATGCACTCGACGGAGGCCTTGTCTATCGAAGGCGCCGCCCACGAGAGAGACGGAACGACGAGCGCAAAGGCGATAACGGAGATCGAATACCTGCCGCGCATAAACCCTCCCCTTTTCAAAGAGGCCTTTGAACTTTCGCCTCTCGTTAAAAGTTCTTTACGCCCTGACCCCAGGACGCTTGCGCTTGAAGCGCGCGGGAATGACAGGATTATAAATGTTTTTGCATCTTCATTCCAGAGGCTTTTTATCGGGGACCCGGTCCCAAAAACCCGATGTACGCAGGTAGAGGTTATGCAAAGCCTACTTTTCAGAGGCTCAGAAGGCGTACTTAAGCGACAAGAGGAACGAATACGAGTACCAGACCACCTCGTTCAGCCGTGTCTCCGATTCCGTCCCGTCCGAGAAGAACGTCCTGTCTATGCCGGGTTCGGTATGGAAGTCCTGGTAATCTACTACAAACCCCGCGGATGTCCGCTCGTTGAACTTATAGTCGGCGTTGATCGAGGCGACGAACCCGTCGCCGTCGGCCTCGTGCTCAAAGCTCTTCGGGTGCTCAAAATCGTCCCTCAGGTTCCAGTTGGCCTCGGCGTAGTAATCGGCAAGGTGGTACTCGAATGCCGTGGATATCGTCCACTTGTCAAACAAGAATTTAAAGTCCAAACCGGCCCATGGGCCTTTCCAGAGCGCGTCGTAGGAGCTGTCGAGCCCGTCGAACGGGCCGTACGGCGGCCAGGTCTGGAACCCGTCGGTTATGGTAAGGTCCTGCTTGTGATAGGAATACCCTACCATGGGGATGAGGGCGACGTTCGACCTCCTCGGCCTTATTATATACCCTATCCCTGCCGAGAGGTCGTATAGGTCCCCGGAATCCGCGCTGTTGTCCGAGCGGGAGAACTCAAGGGTCCTGTCGTCCCCGGCGTAGTCGGAGTCCTGGTTGTCTCCCGCGAATATGAACCCGTAGTCGGCATAGGCCTTCGTGTAGATGCGCTTCCCGATATCGGCGTTCATCGAGGCCTTTACGTTAAAGCTCCGGATGTCCGTCCACTGTAGCTCCGAGAGCGTATTAGGGCAACACCCGGAGCTGTCGCCGGCGATATTCCACTTGAGCTCGTCAGACCTGTACCCGGCGCTGAGTTTGAATTCGGGCTTTATCTCTGCTCCGGCATTCGCGGCAAACGCGAATAAGAAAAAGAGGGCTATGGGCAGTAGAAGCTTCCTTGGACCCGGTCTCATCCAACTCTCCTTTTTGAGGTTAAAGGTGCCTTATTCCACATCCACTATCCCGTACCGTGCCTCCGTGATGCCTTCCCCTTTGCATATCGGGCATTTACCCGGACTCTTTAGCCTCTCCCTCTTCCTGAATACGAACCCGCAATCCAGACACCTCGACGGTTCGACTATGAACCTTACCCCCCCGCCCTTCCTCGCCTCGATGGACTTCGCCACGTGCGGGAGGTGGTCGATGACGTCCTTCTCCTTAAGGCCGACGGCCCTGGAGATGTCCTTTGCGGTCAACATCCCGCCTTTAAGCGCCTCGATTATCCTCTGCCTTGCCGTAAGGTCGTTTGACATCAA